>JBBQWK010000084.1:0-6818 GCA_038210695.1 Alphaproteobacteria bacterium | reverse complement strand
GGTCGCGTTTTTTCGCCTGAATGGCGGTCCAGAGCCCAACGGGCCCTGCGCCGACAACAACAATATCTGCCATTTTAAAAATCACTCTTGTGAAGGAAAAGCGCCGCGCAAAATGCGCAGTCGCCATCAAGACTGAAGGGCAGAGTGAACCACTCCATCGTCACTGGAGGGGATATTAGCGGGGATTCTGGTTATGTCAACAGCGATAAACAATCCGCAGCGGAATCAAGAGCATGAGGAACAGGGCTTACTTGCCCTTTTTCTTCGCCTTCGGCTCCGCATCCGGCTTTTCTTCCGGGGCGGCTGTTGTGGGGCGGATGCCGGCGGTGGCGAGGTCGAAGAACCTTGCCTGCATGTCCTGCCACATGGAAAGGTTGCGCTCGGTCATGTCCTGCACCATGCGGGTGACGGGGCTGTCGATAGTGGCTTCGACGACCTGCTGCTGGAAGCGTTTTTGCTGCTCCGTGAACATCTGCATGTTGCGGTCAAGGAATTCGCCAAACACGCCCTGCGCGGCATCATCGTAGAAGCGGATGAACTTGGTCAGCATATCGGTCGTGAAAATCGGCGACTGGCCGTTTTCCTGATCGAGAATGATCTGCACGAGGATGGAGCGGGTAATGTCCTCCCCCGTTTCGGCGTCGACGACCTTGAATTCGACATTGGTGCGGATGATGTCATGCACCTGTGCCAGCGTGATATAGGAGCTTTTTTCCGTGTCGTACAAACGGCGGTTCGGATATTTCTTGATAACCCTCAAAGCAAGCTCCTGTTTTTATGCGTCGTGTTATTTGGACTTGTCAGTCCATAAAATGGCCGCCGTTGGTGGCGAGGTTGGCGCCGGTGATGAAACCGCTTTCTTCCTGCACGAGGAAGCAGACGACATGCGCCACATCTTCCGGCGTGCCGAAACGGCCGACGGGAATTTGCGACATGATGCCCTGACGGATATTTTCAGGCACCGCCATGATCATTTCGGTGGCGATATAGCCGGGAGAAACGGTGTTGACGGTGATGTTCTTCTTCGCGACTTCCTGCGCCAGCGCCTTGGTGAAGCCGTGCATGCCGGCCTTGGCGGCGGCATAGTTCGACTGGCCGAACTGGCCCTTCTGGCCGTTGATGGAGGAAATGTTGATGATGCGGCCGAAGTTGCTGTCCAGCATGTAATCGAGCGCGGGGCGCGTCACGTTGAACACGCTGTCGAGGTTGGAGGAGATCACTTCGCGCCACTGGTCGACGCTCATTTTGCGCAAGGACGTATCGCGCGTGATGCCGGCGTTGTTGATGACGACGGTGATGGGGCCAAGTTCTGCGGCCATTGCCTTGATGGAGGCCTGCGTTTCTTCAAAATTGCCGACGTCGCATTTATACAGCTTGAAGGTGTAACCGAGCTTGGCCTGTTCCGCCTGCCAGATCTTGGCTTTTTCTTCGTTGCGGTAGGTGGTGGCCACAATGTGCCCCGCCTTCGCAAGGCGCTGGCAGATGGCGGTGCCGATGGCACCGGTGCCGCCGGTGACAAGGCAGACACGCTGCACGGCCACGGCTTTGGGGGGAATTTCGGTCGTTTGGGTGGTAGATGCTTCTTTGGACATGGGCAATACGGCCGTCATTTGTTGAAAGCTCCCTGAAACTAAAAAATTAACCTAAGAATATCAACCTTTGTTTCCTCAAGGCTGCGCCTTTGTTTCCTGAGGGCAGCCAAAGCGGGCGAAATTTCCCGCCAGAAGCAGTCCCCCGGCAGGAGATAACATAACTTTTTTGCTGCACCTGCGCAAGCAGATAAGCCAATAAAAACGCATGTTTTCGAGATTCCCGCTTGCAAATGATGTTGCGTCGCACCATCCTGTTCTATATTTCCACGTGATAAGTCATAACAGCAAAAGGAACATCGCATGTCCGCAACAAAATCCGCCCCCGGCGCGCCCGACTGGCAGCAATATTGGGATAAATGGTTTGAAGGACAGCGGGCTTTTTTTGACGGCCAGTTGAAGGGCACCGACGGCGCGCAAGGCCAGTGGGGCGAGTTCTTCAAGGCGTGGCAGGGCAACCTTTCCCCCACCCTTCCCGGCGCGAATAACTACCAGCAATACTTCCAGCAGGCGGGCCAGCAGTACCTCGATATGCTGCAGCATTTTTCCCAGTCCACCGGCCAGAACAAAACGGTTGCCGACACCACCAATGACTGGCTGAAAACCATGCAGGGCAACTTCCTCAACATGCTGCAGGCGAATACGCAGCCGATGGATATTGCGGACAGCTTCAAGAACACCTCGGAAGCGATGATGAAGGCCGGCCAAGCCTGGGCGGGCGCGTTCCAGCCCAATAATACAGGCGGCGCGTTCGGCAACCCCTTCGGCGGCATGACGCAAGGCCTGGGCTCGAGCCCGTTTGGCAACTTCAACGGCGGTTTCGGTCACCAGAATTTCGGCCAAGGCTTTGGTCAGGGGTTTGGCCAGAACTTCGCGCAGGGCTTCGGCAACTGGAACCCGCAAGCGCAAGCTGCGCCCTTCCAGAATTTCGACATCTTCGGCTTTGCCGCTTCCATCCCCGGCATCGGCTACACCCGCGAAAAGCAGGAAGAATACAACGAGCTGTATAAGCGCTTTGCCACCTTCCAGACCGAAACCCGCAAGTACAACGCCGCCATGGCGCAAGTCGGCATCGAGGCGCTGCACAAATTCCAGGAATACGTGCAGAACCCGCCGGAAGGCGATGCCCCGCTGAAATCGCTGAAAGAGGTTTACGCCCGCTGGGTCGACGTTTGCGAAGAAGTCTACGCCAAATACGCTATGTCGGAAGAATACACCGCGCTTTATGGCGAAGTCGTGAATGCGCTGATGTCCTTCAAGGCGCAGGTCAACCACATGACCGATGAAATGATGGGCCAGCTGAACCTGCCGACCCGTAAAGAGGTCGACAGCCTGCACGAGCGCCTGCATGACATCCGCCGCGAAAACCTTTCCCTGCGCAAAGCGGTGGACGAGCTGCGCGGCGTCAAGCGCCCCGCCGGCAACACCCCCGCACAGAAAGCCGCCGCCAAAGCCAAAACCGACAAAAAAGGAGGCAAGAAATGATTGCCATTCAGCTCAAACCTGACCAGATCCTGAAAGAAGTTACCAACTTCAACGTGAAACTGGCGGAAGGCATCAAGAACCTCCGCAACGTCGGCGACCTGCCCGCCGGCGTCACGGAAAAGGAAGCCGTCTATACCGAAGACAAGCTGACCCTGTACCACTACAAAAACCCCAACCCCGACGCCGCGAAAAACAAGACGCCGCTGCTGATCTCCTACGCGCTGGTCAACCGCCCCTATATGACCGACCTGCAGGAAAACCGCTCCACCGTGCGCGGGTTGATGGAACAGGGACAGGACGTTTATCTCATCGATTGGGGCTACCCCGACCGCTCCGACCGTTTCCTGACCATGGACGACTACATCAACGGCTACCTTGACCGCTGCATCGATGTTATCCGCGAGCGTCATGAAGTCGACAGCGTCAACCTGCTCGGCATCTGCCAGGGCGGCGCTTTCTCCATGTGCTACGCCTCGCTGCACCCCGATAAAATCAAGAACCTGATTTTGATGGTGACGCCGGTTGATTTCCAGACGCCGGAAAACATGCTCGGCAAATGGATCAAGCACATCGACGTCGACCTGCTGGTGGACAGCATGGGCAACATCCCCGGCGACCTCATGAACTGGACGTTCCTGAACCTGAAGCCCTATCGCCTGATTGCACAAAAATACATCGACATGGTCGATATCCTCGATAATCCCAAATCCGTCTGCAACTTCATGACGATGGAAAAATGGATTTTCGACTCCCCCGACCAGGCCGGCGAATGCTACCGCCAGTTCGTGAAGGATTTCTATCAGGACAACAAGCTTATCAAGGGCGAAGTGGAACTGGGCGGCGAAACGGTGAACCTCAAAAACATCACCTGCCCCGTCCTCAACATCTACGCGCTCGATGACCACCTCGTCCCCCCCTCGGCATCAAAAGTCCTCGGCCAATACGTCGGCACGAAGGATTACACGGAAGTGTCGTTCAAAGGCGGCCACATCGGCATCTACGTCTCGGGCTCGGCGCAAGCTCTCGTCCCCCCCTCCATCGGGAAGTGGCTGAAAGAACGGGATTAATTTTTCGAGCTTTTTTAAAAACCGGCAGCGCCCCAAAGGCTCTGCCGGTTTTTTTATCCGCGGGTGCGGACTTGGTGATATAATTATTTCATGCGGTTTCTATGCGCCCTTCTTGTCCTGACCTTTCTTCTGACCGGCTATGCCGCCGCGGCGCATGCCTTTGGCGAACTGACGCCCTGCCCCATGAATGGCGGCAAAATGGCCATGGCTGTTGATATGAAAGACTGCTGCGACCATGCCGGCAACCCCGCCATGAAAGGCAGCTGTGCCTCCTGCGACTGGTGTTGCGCCATGACGGCGGTGACGATGCCGGCTTTGGTATCGGCTATCCACATGGCATCATCCATCCCTGATATCCTCCGCCTTCCCATGCCCCGCGCCAATTTTTATTACCCCGCGCTGCGGCCGCCGAATGCCGCTGCCTGACTGAAGCCGTTTTTATCTTCAATCAAGCATAAGGAATACCCGACATGAAAAAACTATCCATCGCCGTGGCGATGTTCGCCATGCTCACGCTTTCGGCCTGCGCCACTTATCCGTCCGATGGCGGTTGCCCCATGAACATGAAATGCTGTTCCGGAAAGATGAGCTGCTGCACCGACAAAAAAGGCTGCTGTTGCTGCAACGGCAACATAAAAGGCAACATCCAAGGCTGCCCGATGCGCCGCTAAACCAAGCCAAGAAAAACCGGCGGCGCCGAAAGGCCCGCCGGTTTTTTATCTATAGATGTCTTAATATTATGACTCTGAACGCGTGCTGTCAGAAAAAATGGAAACCTCTTCCGCTAAAACCCAGCCAGAAAAACCGTATGACGAAGAAAGGATATACCCTTGTATCTTCTGCTCGCTTAAAATATCCGGAGCGCTCTCAAGATTTTCAGCCCAAGGCCCGGGAGAGCCGGACACACGATAAGACTCAGAGATTTCTGCCCCAAATTCCCGAAACAATTGCTCAACATTTACTTTTTCCAGATCGGAAAGTATGTTTCCAAATGCATCGTTTTCAAAACGATACCCTTGAACGTTCTTAAAGAGAACGTTTATGAATTCCGTGGGTTTATCCTTTATACGAAATTCTGTCCGAAGCGTAATAATTCGCGCTTCGCACAGAACCTCGTAGGAGACCAACATATTGTCGTGAATCGACGGTGCCATGTCTTGAAACCCAGAAGTATCGGTACGTTAAGATTACTTCGTCCCGAAAATCCTGTCCCCTGCATCGCCGATGCCCGGCAGGATATAGCCGTGGTCGTTCAGTTCGCGATCGATGGCGGCGGTGTAGACGGGGACGTCGGGGTGGGCTTCGTGGAAGTTTTTGAGGCCTTCGGGGGAGGCGACAAGGCACATGAATTTAATGTCGGTCGCTTCCGCATCCTTCGCGCGCTCGACGGCGGCGATGGCGGAATAGCCGGTTGCCAGCATCGGGTCGACGATGATGGTGCGGCGGCTCGGCAGGTCATCGGGGAATTTCAAATAGTATTCAACCGGCACCAGCGTTTCAGGGTCGCGGTAGAGGCCGATGTGGCCGACTTTGGCCAGCGGCACCAGCTGCAGCAGGCCATCCAGGAAGCCCGTGCCCGCGCGCAGGATGGGCAGGATGCAGAGCTTTTTACCCGCCAGCATCTTGGTCTTCATTTTTTCGAGCGGCGTTTCGATTTCAACGTCTTCCATCGGCAGGTCGCGCAGAATTTCGTAGCCCATCAGCGTCGAAATTTCGCGCGTCAGGTTGCGGAACTCATTGGTGCCGGTGTCCTTGTTGCGTAGAACAGAAAGTTTATGCTGCACCAGCGGATGGTCGATGACGATGACTTGGTTCTCGGGCATTTTGAAAGTCCTTTGCCGGTAAAAAATTTAAAATACAGTGCCGTCGCTGATGATTTTCAGGGGCGGGTCGGCGTTCGGGCGTTTGTCTTTCGCAATTTTGCGGCCCGCGTGCCAGCTGCCGCCCTCCAGCAAACGGGCCAGCGGAAAATCTTCCGGCTTCATGCCAAGGCGCTCCGCCACCGGCAGGCGCAGCTTGTCTAGCAACGCCACGGTCAGCGCGCGCCATTCAACGATAATTTCATCGGACGGTTTATGCGCTTTTTCAAGATTGTCTTCATCCACCAGCGTAATGAGGCCGGTATCAACAAACAAACCGCCGTTGCGGTATTCGGCAAGGCCCGTCAATTCATCAAGCCCTGTCACGCGGATGCCTGCCCATTCAAACGGCTCCAGCAGCGAATAGGTCAGCCACTGCGAGAGTTTGTGGAAGGGCATCAGCTGCGCGGTGTTATCCGCCGCGGTAATTTTTTTGTGCGTCCAGACATCGCCAAGGTTGTGACCCTGCACCACAATGCGGCCCGGCCAGATGGTTTCAAAGCCGGACAGCAGCGCGCCCAGAATGTCTTTGGCGACAACGGTAGTATGGCCCTTGCCCAGCGCATCGTACAGGTTGCCAGGGCGCGGGTTGGTTTTGCCAAAAATTTCGGGGTGTGCTTTCAGCGCCAACGACAGGCTTTTCACCAACTGGATGCGGCCTTCAAGCCCCAGCATGGGGTTATTCGGTCCCGTCTGGAAACCCGCCGCAAGTTTGCGGTCCTCCAGTTTCGCCAGCCCTTCGGCATCGGCGCGGAGCGGGTGTTTTTTATCGCTGGAAAATAATCCTTCGGTGAACATATGGAAGCTGGCAAGTGCCA
>JBBQWK010000083.1:0-6864 GCA_038210695.1 Alphaproteobacteria bacterium | reverse complement strand
ACGTCCGTTGAAGAAGGCTGAACAGTGCCAATACTTCGTGTTTTCACGTTTGTATATGTGAAGTCGTCCATCCATTAGCTTATAGCTGTCGGTGTCCATGCCTACCCCCAAAACTGTGTAAGTCATGTGTAACTTTATCTGGTAATGGGTATAAAGTCAACTATTTGTTTTTAAATGTTATTTTTCTGTTTTTAGTATATATCACTAGATTTTGAGTCTAGCGCGTCTGCCAGTTCCGCCACAGGGGCCTGCTTTTTGAAAAAGGCAGGCACATATTTGATGAATTGGGCCATAAGGTCAAGCATTTTTTGACTTATGGCAATGTTGCTCTCGCCCCCCATTCCATGGTAAATATCACGGTAACATGATGAAATTCATCCGCAAAATTTATGACGATATTGTCCGGCTTTCCGCCCATCCGCAGGCGATCTGGGCGCTGGCCGCTATCGCGTTCATCGAAAGCTCGGTATTCCCAATTCCGCCGGATGTGCTGCTGATCCCGATGTGTATCGCTAACCGGCGCAAGTGCTTTTTGTACGCGGCGGTCTGCACGGTTGCCTCCGTCCTCGGCGGGCTGCTGGGCTACGCCATCGGCTACATGCTTTACGATACACTGGGTCATCGCATTATAGAATTTTACGGCATGTCGGCAGGCTTTGCAGATATGAAAGCCAAATATGCCGAATACGGCGGCTGGATTATTTTTGCCAAGGGCCTGACCCCCTTCCCTTTCAAGATCATTACAATTCTGAGCGGCGTGATGCAGCTGAGCCTTGCCGTTTTTATCCCCGCCTCCATCGCCTGCCGCGCGCTACGCTTTTTCATTGTCGCAGGCCTGCTGTGGAAATTTGGCGCGCCGATTCAGACCTTCATTGAAAAATACCTTGGCTGGGTCACGGTCGCCTTTCTTGTGATTCTGATTAGCGGCTTTGTCGCGCTGAAGTATATCTGATGAAAAAAAACCGCGATTTATTTTTAGTGCCCCGTAACCTCGCTATTTTGGTCGTCGTGACGTCTGCCTTTGCGCTTGGCTTCGCCTGGACGGCGCAATATGGTTTTGACATTTTGCCCTGCCACCTCTGCTACGAACAGCGCAAGCCGTACATGCTTAACGTATTGCTGGGGCTGCTGGCACACTTACTTGCAAAGCCTGCCCCGAAAGCGGCATTTATTTTACTGTTGCTGGCTGCGCTGTCGTTCCTTGGCGATGCAGGCATTGCTGCTTTCCATGTCGGCGTCGAGCGTGGCTGGTGGGAAGGTCTGACGACCTGCGGCGGCGATGGAGCGATTGCTGATTTCACCAAAATGACGCCGGAAGAAATGAAGGCCTATTTTGATCATCGGCCAATCGTGCGTTGCGATGTGCCGGGATGGGTGCTATTCGGGCTGTCGATGACGACCTATAACTTCATGTATGCCACTGCTCTTGCCGTCTTTACTTTTTTCTATACGCTGAAGGGCAGGAAAAAATGAAAAAGCCGCGCAAAATAAAACGCAGCCTGCCCGGCGATAAAGCCGCCAGCACTATTGATGCCGATATTGCCAGTATGATCCGCGTTAACCATGCCGGCGAATATGGCGCAAAGCGGATTTATGAGGGCCAGCTGGCCGTGTTCAAGGATAATCCGAAGCTGAAAAAAATTATCCAGCATATGGCGGATCAGGAAGTGGCGCATCTCGAATTTTTCGAGAAAGAGATTGTCCGGCGCGGTGTGCGCCCCACGGCTTTGCACCCGCTATGGCACTTGGCAGGCTATGCCCTTGGTGCCGCCACCGCCAAACTGGGCCCGGAAGCCGCGATGGCTTGCACCGTCGCTGTTGAAAGCGTTATTTCCGGCCATTATCAGGAACAGCTCGACGATCTTGAAAATAACAAAGCCGAGCGGGTTCTTCGTGCGGCTATTGCCAAGTTCAAGGCGGAAGAGGAAGAGCATCATGACCTCGGATTGAAGCATGATGCAGAACAGGCACCCGCCTATGCGCTGCTGTCAGCCGTCATCCGTCGCGGCGCAAAACTGGCGATTGAAGTAGCAAAGCGCGTCTAGCGCTTAATAATTGTCGAGCTCCGTATCCCAATACAGATAGTCGTTCCAGCTTTGATGCAGGAAGTTGGGCGGATAGGCACGCCCGTTGGCCTGCAGCTCCATTGTGGAAGGCTGGATGGGTTTGCGGATGGGGAACATTTTACATTCCGCCGGCAGGTAATTGCCCTTCAGGAGGTTGCAATCCTGACAGGCGGCGCAGATGTTTTCCCAGGTCGTGGCACCGCCACGGGATTTTGGAATAACATGGTCAAATGTCAGCTCATGCGTGCGGAAACGGTCACCACAGTACTGGCACATCCATTTATCGCGGAGGAAAACGTTGAAACGGGTGAATGCAGGGCGCGCTTTGGGCTGAACATATTCCTTCAACGCAATAACGCTCGGCACTTTCATCTGGAAGCTTGGCGAGTGGATGACGGCGTCATATTCCGAAACGATATTGACGCGATCCAAAAAGACAGCCTTTACGGCTTCCTGCCATGACCACAATGATAGGGGAAAATAACTTAAAGGACGATAATCCGCGTTCAGGACTAAAGTCGGACAGCTTTCGAGGTGACTATGCACCTTGGGTCTCCCTTCCTCTGGAGATCCGCCGTCTGGTTGCCGTTACTGT
Source organism: Alphaproteobacteria bacterium (assembly GCA_038210695.1). Taxonomy (GTDB): domain Bacteria; phylum Pseudomonadota; class Alphaproteobacteria; order Micavibrionales; family UBA2020; genus JAPWJZ01. Next base: position 4,203 of record JBBQWK010000083.1, on the reverse strand, counting down.
CACCCGGTTCAGACCTGAATCACGAATCTCATCAACACCCATATGCCAATTATAGCACAAAACCCGAAAATTGCGGGTGCGGGGAGAAGAAAGCTGAGTGTTTACAATGGGCTTAAAGTTATGCTTTAACCGTCGTTTTTCCAGATAATGCAGATTTTTCAAAGCATTCGCGCGTAAAGTCCAAGCTTCGCTGGATGCTAAAACCATCAATGTTATGCGGTAGGCCGGGGCGCATGATAGTTTCCACATTGAAGCCGGCGCTCTCGAAACCCTTTTCAATTTTCGCAAGATTGACCGGAATGACGACATCATCGCGGTCGCCGTGAATGGCAAGAACCGGCATTTTAACGATACCGGGTTGCTTGAGCCCGCCGGCGTCAATCATCATTCCCGACCAGCCGATGACGCCGGCGCAGGGTTTACGGCGGCGCGGCATCGTATACATCGCCATCATGGCGCCTTGCGAAAAACCGCCAACGACGAGCTGGCTTTCGTCAACGCCCCAGTGCGCCAGCGCATCATCAATTGCGGCGTTCAGCACCGGTAAAGCTTTCTCGGCGCTTTTTTCGCGCTCGAAGCTGGCGGGGTCAATTGCGCGAATGCCGAACCATTGAAATCCGCCGCCGCCCATTTCGCAGGCATCGGGCGCATTGGGCGACACAAAGGCGCAGTCCGGCAGATGCGGTGCCCATTGTTCACCGATATCGATCAGGTCGTCGCCATTCGATCCATATCCATGCAGGAAGATAACAAGCTGTTTTGCCTTGCCCGATTGGGGCGGGATGCTGGGACCGGAGAGTTTCTTCATGGGAATCATACCTTTACACGTGTCTTTGCTTTTAATCGGTAAAAGCCTATATTACGGCTGTTTCCGCAACAAGGATTATTCGGCATGCACAGCACCAATTCCATTTTCTTTATCCTCGCGCTCGTCTCCATGGCGGCGGTTGTGGTGTCATTTGTCGTCGGCATGGTTGCCATGACCAAGGGACAGGCCAAAGACCACAAGCAGAGCAACAAGATGATGCAGGCGCGCGTGATGTTTCAGGCGCTGGCGATTTTCTTTTTGTTTCTCGCTTACGTTACGAAATAATTTTACTTAAAAAAGCGCATGAAAATACTTTTCATCACATCGACGCGTCTGGGTGACGGCGTACTTTCCCTCGGCGCACTGGACTATTTTGTGCGCAAATATCCTGATGCAGAAATCACGGTAGCCTGCGGTCCCTTGCTGGCCGGTATTTTTGCGCCGGTGCCAAATGTCACTCAAGTCATCCCCCTTAAGAAAGAGCACTTTGGCGGACACTGGCGGAAACTCGCAAAAGCGACAATTGGCACACGGTGGGATATTGTGGTCGACCTTCGCAACACACTCCTTTCCCGCGTTCTTCGCAGCGATAAAAAGTATATCTGGGGCGGTCAATCCAAGAACAAGCATAAGGTCGAGCAGATCGCGGATGTCATTCAGGCGTCTGCGCCCCCTGCGCCCCGCTTCTGGTTTGATGACGAAACAAAGCACAAAGCGGAAATAATTGTTCCGGCCGGCGGTCCGGTTCTTGCCATCGGCCCGACCGCAAACTGGCGGGGCAAAGAATGGCCGGCGGAGAATTTCATCGAGCTCATCGCCCAGCTCACCACCGCTGGCGGAATTCTACCTGAAGCGCGCGTACTTGTGCTGGCAGCGCCTCGCGAGGAAGCTACCGCGATGCGCGTACTTGAATCAGTGCCGGCGGAGCGTCGCATCGACATGATCGCCAAAGGCTCTCCGCTGGAGGCCGCAGCAGCCATAGGCCGTGCTGATTTTTATGTAGGCAATGACTCAGGCCTTACCCATGCCGCCGCCGCCATGGGTGTACCCACGCTTGCACTATTTGGTTACGGCTGGCCAGATCTATACCGTCCGTGGGGCGACAAGGCTGCCTATGTCGCAACGCCTGAAACGCCGGAAGAGCTGCTCAAGGGCCGCGACATAACTGAAATCAGGACAACCTTGATGGGTTCACTAACAGTAACGGCCGCTGTTAAAGCGGCCGTTGATCTGCGGGTTAAAACCCGGAAGTAATTTCAGCCTTATCTATTGAGGCCGGAATAGTTGCTCTTGAGAGCATCCGTTTTCTCTTCCTGCTTAGCAACTGCTGCGTCACCGGAAACACCGTAAGTGCGGATGTCTTGCGTGTCTTTATAGGTCGTCGCAGCCTGTCTTGCTGCCTGATAACGAACGTATTTCACACGCTCCCAGCCGCGATAGCGCATGCAACCGTCGAAGTCATGATAATCGGTGTGCGATACCCAATGTTCACCGTAGCGAGTAGGCGTATCGTAATAATCGAGATCGCCGGATGCTTTGAGCGCGCGGTGATATTCGCTATGCGTATCGGGCGGCGTTGTTTCGCGCAATGCGCCCAGTTCCACCAGTTCGTCAACTTCGCGGACGCAGCCTGCAATATCCTGCTCCAGCGTCTGCTGGGCTTTCGGGCCCGTCATCCAGAGAGCGGAGTTATCTTCCACCCTTTCCCAGTACGCCTGCTTTGTGGGCGGCGACCAGGCGCATGACGCTAGCGTCAGAACGGCGCAGGCTGCGATTAACATTTTCGTCTTGGACATGGAGAACTCCCTCACCACAACTGAATCTCTAGTCACTAAATTACCCCGAATTCGTTAATAAAAACAATAGACGAAAGACGTTAGGGATTTTTATTCGCCGCTTCCTGCCACCAGCTTTCCAGAACAATACCGTAGAGCGGAGTTACGGAAGGTCGATGGATGCTGCTGTCATAGGCGACAAGGTCCTTGCCCAGATAAAACAGCGGAATCATGTAATAGCCGTACATCAGTGCGCGGTCTAGCGCGTGGACTCGGGACACAAGTATCTCCCGTGTATCTGAGCGCCCGATACTGTCTGCCAGCGCATCGACCGCGGGATCATCGATCCCCGCATAATTCCTTGCGCCCTTGCTGTGAGCGGATTTGCTACCCCAGTAGTTGACTTGCTCGTTCCCGGGAGAAAGCGAGTTGATCCATTTATTCACAACGATATCGTAATCGTAATCATCCAGCCGCCCGATAAACTGGGCGTTGTCGACTGTGCGCACATGCGCCGCAATGCCGATCGTCGACAGCGAGCGCGCGAACTCAAGTGCCACTTTCTCATCGGCGGGATCGCCCAGCAGAATTTCAAAACTGGCGGGCTTGCCTGATGCATCCATAAGCGTTTCGTTATCGAACTTCCAGCCAGCCTCTTTCAGCAGCGCTATCGCTTTGCGTTTGGCGTCCCTGCCGCCGCCGCTGCTTGATGTGAAAGCATCGCCAAAGACTTCAGGCGGCAGGTCTGCTTTGTACTGTTCCAATATCCGCAGTTCCTCCCCTTCCGGCTTGCCACTGGCGGCAAGAGCGGAATTTGGGAAGGTTGAATTGATTTTTTTCATTTTGCCGAAATAGAGCGTTTTGTTGAGCCATTCGTCATTGAGCATAGAGGACAACGCTTCCCGCACCCGGCGTTCTGCAAAGACACTGCGGCGCGTGTTGAAAATAATAGCCTTCAGCATTTCAGGGCGCTGGTGGGTAATTTCTTCTTTAATGACCTTTCCTGATGTTATGTCAGGAAAGTCATAACGGGTCAGCCATTTGGTGATGTCATACTCGCGGCGCAGGTTGTAGTCACCGGAGCGAAAAGCCTGCAGCGCGATATCGTCATCACGGAAATAGGTATAAGTAATGGTATCGAAGTTATAGAGACCTTTGTTTACGGCGAAGTCCTTCGCCCAATAATCCTTTACCCGTTCGTAAACCACTTTCCGGCCGGGATCGACAGAAGTGATTTTGTAAGGACCACTGCCCAAAGGCGGCTTCAAAGTTGTTTTCGAGAAATCGACTGTCTCCCAGTAATGCTTTGGCAGCACAGGCATCATGGCAAGTATCATGACGCTTTCATGGTCATACCCTTCGCCAAATGTAAACTTGATATCTTTGTCGCTTAAGATTTCGATATTTTTGACAAGGCCGTAAACACGGCGGCGCACGGGGTGGCCAAATTTTCGGTACATCTCGAAACTATACTTCACATCAGCTGTCGTCATCGGAACGCCGTCATGAAAGCGTGCTTTGGGATTTAGATGAAAGGTAATCCATGAACGGTCCGGCGCGACATCGATGCTTTGTGCAACAAGTCCATACATTGTAAACGGCTCGTCCCAGATGCGCTGC
>JBBQWK010000082.1:0-6893 GCA_038210695.1 Alphaproteobacteria bacterium | reverse complement strand
GCGGGGGTTTTGCTTTCGCGCCGGCGCAGGCCATAGCGCATTTGCGACAGGATGGGGTCAGGCTCCGGCCCGCCGTTGCCGTCGTTGAAGTTGCGCTGCGCGCTGCGGCCGTGCGCCGCCTCAAAGCTGCGCTGGCGCATCTCCTCGATGCGCTCGCGGCGATTGCCGTGGGGGTTGTGTACTTCTTCTGTATGCACGGCTTCGCTGCCAAGGCTGGCAAGCAGGAAGGCAAGGGTCAGGTGCCGGGCAAATAAGTTTCTGCGCGCAAAGCTGTCGCGTTGCGCGGAATCGGTTCGCATGGTGGTTACTTTCTTATTGTGTTTTTCAGGGAGATCTGATGGTGCCGGTCTCTCGGAAGGCCTGTTCCGCTGGTAAAGACTCAAAACAGCGGCGGCTTCGTTTTTTATTATCCTGCTGCAGCGCAGGCAAATCAAGCAAAGCAGGAAAAAAGACAGAAATGAACCGCCGCCGCGATTCAAAGGCTAAGAATTGTTCAAAAACGGGTGGCGTACCGACATGTTTTTTGGCCCGGTGCGCACGTACCCCTTCAAAAACGGCGCGGCGATTTTGACTTAACGGTTTTTTAATCCAGCAAAGCTAAAATCGGAACTCAAGACGCCTCGAAAACTGGATTTTGCGCCCTCCGCTTACCATATGTTTATTAGGAGAATGCGCAACCCGAACACCGCCGATTGCAGCGCAAAAAAACTTGCGATGCTGCGGCGCGGTTTTTTATTGGGCTTCGCTATTTTTCAAGTAAAAAAGTGACTGTTGCAGAAAATTTAGTCGGCCCCCGTTTATAGACAGCACACCAAGATGTGGTATGCTTGGCTTCATCGGGCCCCAAGGTCTTGTACCTTAGCCTGGTCATTCGCGGGTGCTTTTCATTGAACATGAACGGCTTAGCGCGGAAAGTCGAAGCGGAAAACAAAAACAAAAAAATGTATTACGGGGAGAAGTCGATGTTCGATGTCGCACAGGTTGCGAAGGGCGCGAAGGTTACGATTGACCGCGCCCGGGACGCTAATTTAACGGAATTCGGCAAAGCCACCCTTCTGGATCGCTACCTCTTGCCGGGTGAATCTTTCCAGGATCTGTTTGCGCGGGTCGCCATGTTCTATAGCGACGATTCCGCCCATGCCCAGCGCCTGTACGATTATATCTCCAAATTGTGGTTCATGCCCTCCACCCCCGTTCTCTCGAACGGCGGCACCGACCGCGGCCTGCCCATTTCCTGCTTCCTGAACGAGTGCGATGACAGCCTTTCCGGCATCGTCGACCTTTGGAACGAGAATGTCTGGCTGGCATCGCGCGGCGGCGGCATCGGCTCCTACTGGGGCAACCTGCGCTCCATCGGCGAAAAAGTCGGCCGCAACGGCAAGACCTCCGGCATCATCCCCTTCATCCGCGTGCAAGATTCACTGACGCTGGCAATTTCCCAAGGCTCGCTCCGCCGTGGTTCCGCCGCCGTCTACCTGCCCGTGCATCACCCCGAGATTGAAGAGTTCGTCGAACTCCGCAAACCCTCCGGCGGCGACCCCAATCGCAAAGCCCTCAACCTGCACCATGGCATCGTCATTTCCGACGCCTTCATGCGCGCTGTTGAAAAAGACGAAGAATGGGCGCTGCTGTCGGCCAAAGACGGCGCCGTTGTGGAACGCATCAACGCGCGCGCCCTCTGGATCCGCATCCTGACCGCCCGTATTGAAACCGGCGAGCCCTACCTGCTCTTCTCCGACCACGTTAACCGCGCCATCCCCGAGCATCACAAGCTTGCGGGCCTGAACGTGAAAATGTCCAACCTCTGCTCGGAAATCACGCTGCCGACCGGCAAGGACCATCACGGCCAGGAACGCACGGCGGTTTGCTGCCTGTCGTCCCTCAACCTTGAAATGTTCGAGGAATTCGAGGACCATCCGACCTTTATCGAAGACTGCTGCCGCTTCCTCGACAACGTGCTGACCGATTTCATCACACGTGCACCGGACAGCATGATGCGCGCCAAGTATGCCGCCATGCGCGAACGCTCGATCGGTTTGGGCGTCATGGGCTTCCACTCCTTCCTGCAATCCAAGATGATTCCGCTGGAATCGGTGATGGCGAAGGTCTGGAACAAGCGCATGTTCAAGCACATCAAGAAAGACTGCGACGCGGCGTCCATTAAACTGGCGCACGAGCGCGGCCCCTGCCCCGATGCAAAAGAATACGGCATCATGGAGCGTTTCTCGAACAAGATCGCGATCGCGCCCACCGCCTCCATCTCCATCATCACCGGCGGCGCGTCCCCCGGCATCGAGCCCAACACGGCGAATGCATACACGCATAAAACCCTGTCCGGTTCGCATTTCGTGCGCAACAAATACCTCGAGCAGCTGCTCGACACGAAAGGCAAAAACGACGAAGAGACCTGGTCGTCCATCATCACCAATGAAGGTACCGTCCAGCATCTCGACTTCCTCTCGGCCGACGAGAAGGATGTTTTCAAGACCGCCTTCGAGCTCGACCAGCGCTGGCTGATCGAACATGCCGCCGACCGCACGCCCTATGTGTGCCAGGCGCAGTCGCTGAACCTCTTCCTGCCGGCAGACGTGCACAAGCGCGACCTGCACCAGATTCACTGGATGGCATGGAAGCGCGGCGTGAAATCGCTGTACTACTGCCGCTCCAAATCCATTCAGCGCGCGGAGAACGCGCATGGTGGCGATGGCAAATCGAAGACTTCCGCCACTGCGCGGACGTCCGAGGGCGGTAACAAGTACGACGAATGCCTGGCTTGCCAATAACCAGCTTTTAAAACAAATACCGGAGCATAAATCATGTTGAGCACAGCTGAACTGACCACGCTTGAAATTTTGTCGAACCCCGAGCATTGCGAGCCAGTGTCACGCTCGCATCTCGAAAAACTCTCCCGCCTTGATCTCATTGAACCTTGCGCGGGGGGCGTCTGCCTTTCCTCCAAGGGTCAGGAAATCCTGCTGAGCCGCTAAGCCTTCTTTTTCAAGCCTTCCATTCCAAGGAATTCATTCATGTCGCGTCTCCTCACCGAGAACCACGTCTACAAGCCCTTCCATTATCCCTGGGCCTATGAAGCCTGGCTGACGCAGCAACGCGTTCACTGGCTGCCGGAAGAAGTGCCGATGGCGGAAGACGTGCGCGACTGGAAGAAAAAGCTGACGCCGGCAGAAAAAAACCTGCTGACGCAGATTTTCCGCTTCTTCACGCAGGCGGACGTTGAAGTCAACAACTGCTACATGAAGCATTACAGCCAGGTCTTCAAGCCGACCGAAATCCAGATGATGCTCTGCGCCTTCTCGAACATCGAGACGATCCACATTGCGGCGTATTCGCACCTGCTCGATACCCTCGGCATGCCGGAAGTCGAATATTCGGCCTTCATGAAATACAAGGAAATGAAGGACAAGTTCGACTACATGCAAAGCTTCAGCGTGAAGGACAAGGAAAGCATCGCCATGACCATGGCTGTTTTCGGCGGCTTCACCGAAGGGCTGCAGCTGTTCGCCTCCTTCGCCATGCTCATGAACTTCCCGCGCTTCAATAAAATGAAGGGCATGGGGCAGATCGTGACCTGGTCGGTGCGCGATGAAACGCTGCACACGCTTTCCGTCATCAAGCTGTTCAAGACGTTCATTCAAGAGAACCCGGAAGTCTGGACCGAAAAGCTGCGCAATGACATTACCGAAGCCTGCAAGACCATCATTCACCACGAAGACGCCTTCATCGACCTCGCCTTTGAAATGGGCGAAGTTGAAGGCCTGACCGCGCAGGAAGTGAAAGATTACATCCGCTACATCGGCGACCGCCGCCTGACTCAGCTCGGCCTCGTTCCCGTCTTCGGCATCGAGAAAAACCCGCTGCCCTGGATGGATGCGATGCTGAACGGCGCAGAGCACACCAACTTCTTCGAAAACCGCGCGACCGAATACTCCAAAGCCTCGACCCAAGGCTCATGGGAAGAAGCCTTTGAAGACGAAGTCTTTAAAGTCGCATAACAAAAATTCTCCATCTCCTTGGAGCATAAAAACCCCGGCCCGTAACGCCGGGGTTTTCTTTTGGCAGAAATTTGATAAAACGTCTTATTGTAGTAGTGTCTTTGCAGTGATTTTTTTACCGGAGATGTGCGCAAGATGGCAGATAAAAAGAATACATCATCAAGCTACGTAAAAAAGACTACTAAAAAGGAATTCGATAGTTACTCAGACCATCCGCGCTTTGGAAAATATCCCCATTTTACCGGGCAGAACCCACATAACGATTTCGCGGGCGGTATTCATCTGCACTGGCACTCGACTCCGGAATCCCGCATTCCAAATACCGCCATAGCAGCAGATATCGCGCGTCAACATCCATCAATGTATCCGGTGACGCATTATTATGATGAAAAAAGAATCTGCACCGTCTGCGACAAGTCATTCATCTTTTTTGCCCAGGAGCAGAAATACTGGTACGAAGATCTAAAGTTTCCATTGGAGGTCGCTTGCACGCGTTGTGTCTACTGCAGAAAAAAAACTCAATGGATCGCGAGAAATAAGGCCCGCTATGATGAGCTTTTTCACAAAAATGATAAATCTGCTGATGAAGCACTGGAGATGGCCTCTTGCTGCCTCTCTCTCATTGAAGAAGGCTACTTTACAAAAAAACAAGAAAAGCAGGTTCGCACGCTTATAAAAAGCGTGAACATGCAACATACGCAGCGATATGCAGAGCTTCTTAAACGCTTGGATGCTTTAAAAGCATCAGAAGTAGCGAGCGTGGAAGATGATAGAAGTCAGTGACGTAGGTCTACAACCGATCGTAGATAATTTCTTGCGCACAACTGTTGACTAGTTGCTACTCAAAATCTGACTCGTCCTGTATCGGCCTGATTTCGATGATGCTGGGCCCCAGCATGGGGTTGGGGCAGCGTTTGACCCATGCGATGGCTTCATCCATGTCCTTCACTTCCCACAGCCAGAAACCGGCGACGAGATCGCGGGGGTTTGGGAAGGGGCCGTCGCTCACCTTGCGATCTTTGCCGTCGAAGGCGACGCGTTTGCCGTCCATTGACGGTCTTAAGCCCTCCGCCATGCGCAAAATGCCGGCTTTTTCGAGCTCGTCGTTATAGCGGCCCATGTCTTCCATCATGGCTTTCAGCTCTGGCGTCATCTTGAATTCTTTTTCGCTGTCTTCGGTCGCTTTCACGAATACCATCACGCGCATAAGCCGCACTCCTTGTGAAATAAATTTTATGGCTTACATCTGGCGGCACGGGGCGGTTCCCTGCATCTCTGATAAAAATCAGACTTCCGCGACGCAGACACTGGGTTTTTTGACGATTTTGCCGATCAGCTTCTGCACCGCGGTTTCCTGCCCCTGCTGGCGGTAGCCGTTTTTGGGATCTTTCAGCTGATCGACAAACTGCATAAAGCGCGGGGAGTTTAAAAGCCGCTGGTCCGTCACGGTGATTTCGATGTAGCGCGACCAGGCATCGGAGCTGGCGTTGAATTGCTTGGCGAGCGTTGATTTTCCGGCGCGGTCTTTTTCCGTACCCATTTTCACGGGGCTGCGCTTGCTCTGCAGCCAGATGTCGATGCCGCAATCCGCCGCGCCCTTTTCATCGTTGCAAATAAACGTCACGCCGCCGGCGCCGCGCTTGGCGAGGAAATTTTCCTTCGTCTGCTGCCATTCCATGACAGCGGCGGCGCGGGGCGGATTGCCTTCAAGAATATAGCCGCCATCCAGCAGCTGCACTTCAACCGGCTTGCCGTCCTTGGTGCCGGACCAGAATTCCGCCTCATGCGGCACGAAGCCGCCTTTGCGGTGGATATTCGAGGCAAACATAATGTTGCCCTTGTCATCATGGCTGTAGAGTTTCGGTTCATAAAAATCTTCCGTCTTTGCGGCGGCGCCCAGCGCTTCGCGGCACATATCGGGGAAGATTTTCTTGCCGCAGGAAAAACTGCCGCGCATTGATACCATCACGGGCTGCGCAGCATCTGCCACCAGCGCGTCATCCATCGCCGCCGCCATATTCCGCGCAAGGTCCAGCAGCTGCTGGCGTTTCGAAGTATGGAGCGAGATTTTAAGCGACATGAAATTCCCGAATAAATTTTAATCGTGCCATCACATAGTATTGCTTTTGGTCTTATGCGCGGCAGGCGTTACCGGCACGAAAGATGCGTCCTGCAATGTTTGGTCAAACTGTTTAGCCGCTTTAAGCCCGCTGCAAAACTGCATAAAGCGCGGGGAGCGCAGCAACCGCTCGTCCGTCACGGTGATTTCGATGTAGCGCGACCAGGCATCGGAGCTGGCGTTGAATTGCTTGGCGAGCGTTGATTTTCCGGCGCGGTCTTTTTCGAGACCAAACTCGACACTGCTATGCTTGCTTTGCAGCCAGATAGCTATACCTGCGGGAGACGCGCTGTCGGCATCGTTCGATATAAATGTGACGCCGCCGGCGCTGCGCTTGCCGAGGAAGCTCGCTTTGGTCTGTTGCCAGTCCTCCGCCGCGCCCGGCGGGGGCGGCGTGCAGGTGAGGATATATCCGGCATCGAGCAGCTGTACTTCAACAATTTTGCCGGCAGCCGTTCCCGACCAGAATTCGGCTTCATAGGGGGTGAATTTTCCCTCGCGGCGAATATGTTCGGGCAAAATATTCATGCCCTGTTCGTTTTTCTGGAAGAGGCGCGGGTTATAGTGCGCAGCGGATTTTTCGGACGCGCCCCATACCTCGCGGCACATGTCGGGGAAAATGCTTTTGCCGCAGGAATAGCTGCCCGCCATCGACACCATGACGGGTTGCGCCGCATCTGCCAGCAATGCGGCATCCAGCGCCATTGCCATGTTGCGGGCAAGGTCGAGCAGCTGCTGGCGTTCTGACGTATGGAGCGAGATTT
>JBBQWK010000081.1:0-6974 GCA_038210695.1 Alphaproteobacteria bacterium | reverse complement strand
GCAGGTCAATATCGTCACCGCCGAAGCCAACATTAAAGTCGCGCAGTACGAAGCGAAACAGATCGAGGAACGTGCCCGCGGCGATGCCGCTAGGGTTCGCATGATCGGCGAGGCCGATGCCGCCAAGACCCAGATGGTGGGTGACGCCGAAGCCGGCATCATTCAGGCAAAGGGCGAGGCGCAGGCCAAAGCCTACCGCGATCAGGTCGATGCACTGACGGCGCAGGGCGTGACGACGGTCGAGGTCATCAAGGCGATCTCGGCAGCGGGCCTTAAAATCACGCCTGAAATCCTCGTCACCGGCATGCCCGCCAATGGCGACTGCGGCGGCGGCGGTCTGGTGCAGGTGCTGCTCGGCAAAATGCTGCAGGGCAATAAAGTCGCCTGACCATATTTCTTGTGCGGTTAAGTCATTTCGGGTAATTCTTCAGCCGTATCCCATACGGATTTTGAGGAGTTACCCGCCATGACGAGCGCCAGCATTACCGACGGCCTGAAGCAGATCACGGCGGATAAAATTCTGGCCTTCACTATCATCGTCGCGGCCTTGGGTTATTTCGTCGATGTGTTCGACCTTTTGCTCTTCAGCATCGTGCGTGTGCAGTCCTTAAAAGATCTCGGCGTTTCCGGCGACCAGCTGTTCCGCGAGGGTGTGTTCCTTATCAACGTGCAGATGGCGGGGTTGCTGGCGGGCGGTTTTGTCTGGGGCGTGATCGGCGATAAATTCGGCCGCCTGTCGGTGCTGTTCGGCTCCATCCTCCTCTACTCCGTCGCCAAGATCGCCAATGCCTATGTGCAGAGCGTTGACCAATATGCCGCCTTGCGCTTCGTCACAGGCCTTGGCTTGGCGGGCGAGTTGGGCGTAGGCGTCACGCTGGCGTCCGAACTGCTGCCGAAAGCCGTACGCGGGCTTGGCACCACCTTTATCGCCACCATCGGCGTTCTTGGCGCAACCGTCGCCGCCATCATTGCCGATATGACCGACTGGCGCACTGCCTATATCATCGGCGGTGTTATGGGGCTGCTGCTGCTGGTGCTGCGCATCAAGGTAAAAGAATCCGGCATGTATCAAAACCTGGCGGCGGGGCACAAAGAAGTCTCCCGCGGCAATCTGCTCATGTTCTTCAAAAACGTCGACCTGTTCCGCCGCTATATCGCGGTTATTCTTATCGGCGCGCCGCTTTGGGCGACCATTGGCATGTTCTTCACCTTCACGCCCGAATTCGCCAAGGACTTCGGCATGACGGTATTGCCGACGGCAGGCAAGGCGGTGCTGTACGGCTACGTCGGCATCGCCATCGGTGATGCCTTGAGCGGCATCATGAGCCAGCTGCTGCAAAGCCGCCGCAAATCCATCGCCATCTCTCTCGTCATGCTGATGGCGTCCATTCTCGTCTTTACGCAAGTGAAGCCGCAGACGGTGGAGGTTTATTACGGCCTCTGCCTGCTCATGGGTATCGGTGCCGGTTTCTGGGCCATGTTCGTGCAAATCGGGGCGGAGCAATTTGGCACCAACCTGCGGGCGACAGCGGCGACATCCGTGCCGAATATTGTCCGCGGCCTCACCATCCCCATTACCGCCATCTTTCAGGCGCTTAGCCCCCAGATGGGCGTCACCAACAGCGGCCTTGCGATTATGGTTGTGGTGATGGCGCTGGCCTTCCTTGGCCTCGGCTTGGTGCGGGAGACGTTCTCCGCCGACCTTGATTACCTCGAAGTGCAGTAAAGTTTTAAATTTATGCGAAATGGTAACTAATTGGGCAGCCGGCCCGAAAGTGATATTATCGCGCCTGTAACAACCGGAGACGAAATATGTCGAAATCACTCCTTTTTGCCGCCGCCCTGCTGCTCTTTTCCTGCCATCCGGCGCTGGCAGCGCCCCCGCCTGCCGGCAAAATCACCGAGGTTTCAGGCAGCGTCGTCCTGTCGCACCCCGGCGAAAATGTGCAGAGCATCAAGCTGAATGATGTCGTGAATTCGGGCGATGTGATCCGTACCGCCGATGATGGCCGCGTGAAGATTTCCTTTATCGACGGCACGGAAATGGTCGTCGCCAAAAAAGGTTTCCTCGCCATTGATAAATACGTTTTTGATCCCGCGAAAGCAGATGAGGGCAAGGCAAAATACCGCGTCATCGGCGCGGCGTTTGATTTCCTCGGCGGCAAGATGGACAAGGGCGCGGATTCAGACGTCACCATCGGGCTCAACTTCGGCAGCATCGGCGTGCGCGGCACGCATATCATCCGCACCATGAAAAATAACGAATGCTGGATATACCTTGAAAAAGGCAAGATCGACGTCTTCAACAAAGGCGGCAAGGTCAGTTTGAACCCCGGCGAAGGCACCATCATGCGCGCCAAAACCACCGCACCGGACGTACCGCATATCTGGACGGCGAAGGAAATCAGCTGGATCAAGGGCACCGTTGCGAAAAAAGGCGGCTGAGAATGAGCTTCACGATTACCGCGCCGGCAGTTGCAGGTCAGGACGCGATTTTAACGCCGGAAGCCTTGGCGTTTTTATTCAACCTTGAAGAAAAATTCGGGCCCCGCCGCCGTGCGCTGCTGAAGGAGCGTGATGCCCTGCAGGCAAAGCTGGATGCCGGCTGGACGCCTGATTTTTTAACCGATACTGCCGATGTGCGTGCCGGCGATTGGAAAGTGCAGCCCGCACCGCCCGACCTTGCCGACCGCCGCGTTGAAATTACAGGGCCGCCTGACCGCAAAATGGTCATCAACGCGCTGAATTCCGGCGCGTCCTGTTTTATGGCGGATTTTGAAGATTCCAACACGCCGACCTGGGCAAACCTGATTGAAGGTCAGCAGAACCTGATGGATGCCAATAACGGCAGCATCGAATTTAAGGATGCGACCTCGGGCAAGGAATATAAATTAAAAGATAAAACCGCCGTATTGCTGGTGCGCCCGCGCGGGCTGCATATGGAAGAAAAACATCTTGAGGCAGATGGCCATGCCATGTCCGCCTCCTTCTTCGATTTCGGCCTGTACCTGTTTCACAACTGGAAAAGCCTGAAGGCGAAAAACTCGGCGCCGTATTACTACCTGCCCAAGCTGGAAAGCTGGCAGGAAGCAAAATTGTGGGAAGATGTTATTTTTGCGGCGGAAGACGCGCTGCAGATTCCGCGCGGCACGGTGCGCGTCACCGTCCTCATCGAAACCATCACCGCCGCCTTCCAGATGGATGAAATTCTGCATGCTTTGAAGGGTCATATCACCGGCCTCAACTGCGGGCGCTGGGATTATATTTTCAGCTTTATCAAAAAGTTTTCCGCCAGCCCCGACCGGATTGTGCCCGACCGCGGCGATGTGGGCATGACGGCGCATTTCCTGCGCAGCTATAGTCTACTGCTCATCAAAACCTGCCACCGCCGTGGCGCGCATGCCATGGGCGGCATGGCGGCGCAAATTCCCATCCGCAACGACGAAGCCGCCAATAACACAGCGCTCGAAAAAGTACGTGCCGACAAGGCACGCGAAGCGGCGGACGGCCATGACGGCACTTGGGTCGCGCATCCCGCGCTCGTGCCTATTGCTAAAGAAATTTTCGACAAAGCCATGCCGACGCCCAACCAGCTCGGCAAGCTGCGCGATGACGTATCTGTCGCGGCGTCCGACCTGCTGGCCTTGCCGCAAGGCAACATCACCGAAAGCGGCCTCCGTAAAAACATCAACATCGGCCTGTTGTACCTGAAGGCATGGGTGGCGGGTAACGGCTGCGTGCCGATTTACAATTTGATGGAAGATGCCGCAACGGCGGAAATTTCCCGCACCCAGCTCTGGCAGTGGCGCCGCCACCGTGCCAAGCTGCAGGACGGCCGCGTGATTGACGATGCCTTGATGCAGGCGATGCTCGGCGAAGAAATTGCCAAACTGAAGGCGCAGGGCGATGACCGGTATTTGCAGCATGCGGCAAATATTTTCAACGAACTCGTGATGTCGCCGCAGCTGGCCAGCTTTATCACCACCAAGGCCTATGACATGGTTCTGGGCTTCGAGAAGGAATAGCGGATGGATGTTGATCTCGCCGCCTGGCTCGGCCTTGCGCTCCGCTGGTTGCACATCATCACCGGCATTGCGTGGATTGGATCGTCTTTCTACTTCGTCTGGCTCGACAATAGTTTGAAAGCGCCCGAAAGCGCGGCGGATAAAGCCGCCGGCGTCGGCGGCGAGCTTTGGGCCGTGCATGGCGGCGGCTTTTACCACAAAAAGAAATACACCGTCGCCCCGCCCGATATGCCGGATGATTTGCATTGGTTCAAATGGGAAGCCTATTTCACGTTTATCAGCGGCTTCCTGCTGCTCTGCCTTGTCTATTATTACGGCGCGAATTTATTCCTCATCGATAACGCCAAAATGCATCTGGAACCTATGCAGGCCACGCTCATCGGCCTCGGCTTTATTCTGGGCGGCTGGGTGTTTTACGATACGCTCTGTTCCAGCTCCATCGGTGACCGCCCCCGGTTGTTCGGTGTCATCTGGTTTGTGGCGCTCACCGCTTCCGTCTATGCCCTGAACCAGATATTCACTGGCCGCGGCGCGTTTATCCATGTCGGCGCGATGATCGGCACGGCCATGGCGCTCAATGTTTTTGCCGTCATCATTCCAAAGCAGAAAATTGCTGTCGCCAGCCTGCTGCGCGGGGAAAGGCCGGACCCGAAGCTGGGCAAGGAAGCGAAAAAACGCTCCATGCACAACAATTATATGACGCTGCCCGTGCTGCTCATCATGATCAGCAACCATTACCCGATGCTGTATAGCGGCGAATATAGCTGGGCGATATTGGCGGGGCTTGGCGCTGCCGCCTGGCCCATCCGCCAGTTCTTCAACCTGAAGCACAAGGGCACAACGAACTACCTATATCCGGCGGCGGGCATTGCTGGTTACCTGTTCATTATGCTGGCCGCCAGCGGCGTTTTCTCATTCGCCGCCGCACCGGCTAAAACAGCGGAAGCGGTATCACCTGTTGAAGTGCGCCAGATCATCCGCACCCATTGCAGCGGCTGCCACAGCGACACGCCGACCCACGCCGGCATCGCCGCCGCACCGCAGGGCGTCATGTTCGACACCATGGAACAAATCAAAACCAACGCCCCGCGCATCAAGGAACAGGCCGTCAACGCGCAGAACATGCCGCAAGGCAATGAAACGGGCATGACGGTGAAAGAGCGCCGCAGATTAGGGCTTGGGCTCGATCAGCTGCCGCGATAAGTCGAATACCCGAAGGGCGAAACCAGCAGCGGCACGTGGTAATGCGCCGCGCCGTCGGAAATGCCGAAGCTGATGGTGATGGTATCGAGGAAGGCGTTTTTTGGCCGCTTCACGCCTTCGGCTTTGAAATATTTTCCGGCTTCAAACTCCAGCCGGTATTTGCCGGGTTTGAAGTTTTTGCCCTCCAGCAGCGGCGCATCAACGCGGCCGTCGGCATTGGTTTTGGCGGTCAGCAGCAGGGTGTTTTTCCGGTAGAGGCGCAGGGTCATGCCTTTGCCGGGGCGGCCGTGCGCGGTGTCGAGAACGTGGGTGGTGAGCTTGCCCATTTGTTTTAGCCTTATGAAAAAAACAAAACCTTTTATGCCGGTTCAAGATACCTGTATTCGCCCGCAAAAAAAGGGCAAAATATGCCTCCCTTCAAAAGCAGCGGTTTCATGGCCAAAAAGATAGCGAAAAAAACCAGCAAGAAACCCGCGCCAAAAGACCCGCGCGATTTCGTCGGCTATGGCGAAAACCCGCCGCAGGCCAACTGGCCGAACGGCGCGCGCATTGCCGTGCAGCTGGTGCTGAACTATGAGGAGGGCGGGGAGAACTGCGTCCTCAACGGCGACAAAGCCTCCGAAGTTTTCCTGTCGGAAATCATCGGCGCGGCGCGCGTTGAAGGCCGCCATATCAGCATGGAGTCGATCTACGAATACGGCTCCCGTGCCGGCGTCTGGCGTCTGCTGCGCCTGTTCAAAAAATACAACGTGCCGGTGACGATTTTCGCAGTCGCCCTGGCGCTGGAAAAATATCCTGACATCGCCAAAGCCTTCGTGCGCGACGGTCATGAGATTTGCTCCCACGGCTACCGCTGGATCAACTATCAGGATGTGGATATCAAGACCGAACGCCAGCATATGAAGAAGGCGATCGAGGTCATTAAAAACCTCACCGGCGAGCGCCCTCTCGGCTGGTACACCGGCCGCACCAGCCCGAACACGCGGGCGCTGGTGGTGGAGGAGGGCGGTTTTTTATATGACGCCGATGATTATAGCGATGATCTGCCCTTCTGGGACGCGCGCGGCAAAAAACCGCAGCTGATTGTCCCGTATACTCTCGATACTAACGACATGCGCTTTGCCACGGCGCAGGGCTTTAACGCCGGCGACCAGTACTTCAACTATCTCAAAGACGCGTTTGATGTGCTCTATGCGGAGGGCGCGACGACGCCGAAAATGCTGTCCGTCGGCCTCCACTGCCGCATCGTCGGCCGCCCGGGGCGCATTGCCGCGCTCGAAAAATTCATCAAATACGTGCAAAGCCATGACAAGGTCTGGCTCTGCCGCCGCATTGATATCGCGCGGCACTGGCACAAGCATCACCCCTATACAGCAGGCGGCAAATGACGGACTTGAAAAAAACGCCCGCCGTTCTGGGCCAGAATGCCTTTATCAAGGTCTATGGCGGCATTTATGAGCATTCGCCATGGATTGCCGAAACGGCCTTTATTGTTGTGCCGGAAGCCAAAACGGTGGAGGAAATCCACGCCGCGATGAAGGACGCCGTCACCCGCGCGCCGCATGACAAGCAACTCGCGCTCATCAAAGCGCACCCGGATTTGGCCGTTGCCGCCGCCGATGCGGCAAGCCTGACAAAACAATCGTCGGCCGAACAGCTGGGCGCAGGGCTCAATCAATGCAGCCCTGAAGAATTCGCCGAATTCCAGCAGCTCAATACCGCTTATAAAGAAAAATTCGGCTTTCC
>JBBQWK010000080.1:0-6981 GCA_038210695.1 Alphaproteobacteria bacterium | reverse complement strand
CGTTTTTTTTGTATCGCGTTGCTTACGGCTGGAGGCTGTAAGCGTGGCGTTCATGCATTTCCAGCGTCGGCAGCGTCGAGGCTGCAAAGCGGTGGAGAGATTCAGAACGGCCATTGGCGTTATAGTTGCGGAACAGGCGGACAGCATCGCTGTGCGCTGCACGCTGGTCGTTGATGTAGGCTTCATCAAAGGCCGCGCCATTCAGGCCCTTCAGCTCGTTCAGTTTCGCCTGCTCCTCGCCATCCAGCATTTTGCTGAATTCGGCGGGGTTGACGTTCGACTGGGCCACGGCGTTGCGGAGATCCGCCGACGCGCCGGTGTGATCCTTGATCATCATTTTTGCAAACGAGCGAACGTTGCTGTCGTGCGACTTGCGGAGGGCAAGGCGGCTCGACATGATCTCGAAGTTGCTGCCGACGGAAGCTTCATGCACGAAGTGGGCGCTGTTTGCACCCGCCATGGGGGCATGATGGCTCATGACGCAACCCGAAAGGAGGGCTGCGGCCAGAACGGCGCTGGCGGCGTTGAGGGGTTTGAATGACATTCTGATATTTCCTTATAATTAATCGTGATGTTTTGCGTTCTGGTCGACGATGTAGCCGCCAACCGCACCGGCACCAGCGCCGATAGCCGCGCCGCAGGCAACGCAACCGCCGGTGAGGCCAGTCACAGCCGCGCCGCCGAGTGCGCCAATGCCAGCGCCGGAAACAACGCGCTGCTGCGTGTTGTTCATGCCGCTGCAGGCGCCGAGGGCCAGCATCATGACGCCGCAAAGGGCGCCTTTGGAAGCAATCGAGATCATCTTGGTCATGGTAGTTCTCCTTGAAAAATTAAACGGTCATAGTTGCGAACGGATGGAAGGGGCAGGACGTTCCGGAGTGAATTAAATCAGTACCTTAAAAGATGGCTGCCCGGTCAGGGCAGAGCCGGGCAGCCTATATCGAAGGGCATGCGCTTGCGCGCAGGAGGTCTGTGGAGAGGCCCTTCGGTATTCCTTTTAAAGTTACTTGTTCACTTCTGCTTCGGCGCGGTTTTTTGCATCGATGCTGGAAATGTAAACGCCTTGCCATTCTTTCATTTCGATCGCCTTGCTCTTGTCGACGTCGACCTGGTTGAAGGCTTTGCCCGTGAATTCGCGGGGGCTGAGGCCGTTGCCGTTTTTGTCAAAGCGGCTGAGCTGCGTGCGCTCCATGAACTGCTCTTGCGTCACGACCTGCTTGTCGGCCATGCCATCATTGTCAAAGTCGTAGCTGACAGTAGTGGTTTTTGCGACAGGCGCGATGGTGAGGACGGCGGGGCGTTCGAACTCGTTATTATCGATAACCTGGTTGCCGTCGGTATCATACAGCTTGAACAGCACGTCGCCGATTTCGCGCGTCGACAGAATGTGGTCGCCGTTGGTGTCGAAATCTTCAAAGTGGATGGTGCGGGTTCCGACCGGAACAGCCCCTGCTTCAGTCACAACATTGGTCGTGACGGCAGAGGTGGTGGTCGTGGTGCTGTCGGTGGTGGTGACAGCGTTGCCGGCGGGGTCAATCGCCGTCGTTTCTTTAATTACCGTGGTAGCAGCAAGTGCCGAGCCGGCGCCGATGAGCAGCGTGATCGCTGCCGCAGATGCCAGAATCTTTGCTTTGTTGAACATAATTTTCTTCCTTTCGAAGTGTTTAGTCAGGGTCGCTAACGTCCAGACCCCTTATTGGTTCCGATTGAAGGTTCCGGATGCAGATTGGAAAACAACGCAACTAAATTGCGCCTCTCCGGAACCTGAACAGCTGCGCTGTTGTTTGAGAGCCTGAACTGCAAGACCACTTGAACAAAAGCTTTTAGGAGATAAACCATGTCCAAGGCCCCTTTCCTTACCGCTGTATCGCTTGCCGCCCTGCTGGCCGCAACGCCCGCCCTCGCCGCGACCGCGACCGTCACATATGATAAAGACGGCAACGCTATCAGCTCCTCCTCCGATACGTCCCTGAAGCAGGACATGAAGGATGACTGGCAGAAAACCAAGGCCGCCGTCGCCCGCACCGCCGACAAGGCCGATGCGAAAATGGACGCCGCCGGTGACCGCCTCAAAGCCATGATGGTTAGCGATGATTCCAAAGTCAAAACCGCGCCGATCAGGCTCGACAAGCGCATGACCGCCGATGGTATCATCGGCAAGCCGGTGTACAACCAGCAGAACGATAAAGTCGCGGTTGTCGAGGACATCATCCTCGACAAAAACGGCGCGGCGAAACTGGTTGTCGTGAAAGACGGCGACTTCATGGGTCTTGGCGGCAAGCTGGCGGCCTTTGACTATGACGCCATCATCGACCGCACCAAAGAAGGCGACGTCGTGATGCCGATTACGGAGAAAACCATCGATAAAGTGGCCGAATTCTCCTACGAGCCCTCGACCAAGAGCAATATCCGCATCATTCCGGAGAACGGCTACAGCGCCAAAAAAATCCTCGACGGCAATCTTGTGGACGAAAACGGCAAGAAGCTGGCCGCGATCGACAACCTGTCGATGCGCGATGGCCGGGCGAAGCTGGTGATTGCGGCCTATGACCAGGTTCTGGGCATGGGCGGCGACAAAGTGGCACTCAACTTTGATGCCACCCGCCTTGTGCGCGATAAAGACAACGTCGATCTGAAACTCAACCAGTCGCAGGCCGCCGAATTCAAGAACTTCGAAACTACCACCAAGTAACCTCAAACCTCAGGAGAACACCATGAATAACGACATCATTAAAGGCGAATGGAAAGAAATCAAAGGCTCCGTCCAGAAAAAATGGGGCAAGCTGACGAATGACGACCTCGCCATGATTAACGGCGACCGCACCAAACTCGCGGGCTCCATCCAGAAAGCCTACGGCATTCAAAAAGACGAAGCCGAAGCGCAGCTGAAAGAATGGGAAAAGACGCGCGTTTAACCAACGCCGCCTGCCCTCCAAAGGCTAAAAGGCGTCCGCCTCCCTCAGGCGGGCGCCTTTTTTCTATCTAAAAGCCGCTTTTGGGCTTACTTTTACAGGCAATTGAACTATTTGCGGCGCTGCAACGTTAGCACCCACGATGACCATTTTAACACCAGGAGAACAACACCATGCAAAAGCTTGATAACGCCGTCAATACCGGCAAAGAATACGCGAAAGACGCAAAGAACTACGCAGCCGGCGCCGTCAATGCCGCTGAATCCGAATATTCGGAAATCGCCGACATCCGCGCCGACATTTCGTCGCTGAAAGACAACATCGCCGCCCTCACCAGCCACGTCAAAAAAGACGGCCAGGCGAAAGTCGGCGAGCTGAAAGAAGCCGCCACGAAACGCGTTGACGATATCGTTGCCAAAAGCGACCTGACGCTCGAGCAGATTTCGGAACAGGTGAAAGCCAACCCCCGTCAGGCGATCCTGATCGCTTTCGCGGCTGGTCTTGTCACCAACTTCCTGCTGCGCAGCGGACGTTAATAATGTTAGCCCTCATCGAGCCTGTGGTTATGCAGCTTTTGATGAACGGCATCAACCGGCCGTCCACACCCATATTGCCGTCGAAGACAGGAATGGCGCTCACCGCCCTTTCTGTCTTCCTCGGCTGTACGGGCATCGTTTACATGCTGATTGCCTTCCACGAAATCATCCTTGCAGACTATTCGCCGCTGATCGCGGCGCTCGGCACAGGCGCGCTTGCCCTGCTGCTGGCCGCCTTTTCCGCAGCGACCGCCTGCCACCTGGATGATATCCGCAAAGCCAAGTCACGCATGATGCACGACAATACGAAGAATTCCCTGCTTGAGGCGATTGAAGCCGCAACGCAAGGCCTTCAGGAGCCGATTGCCGATCATCCGCGTACTTCCGTGATCCTCGCGAGCCTTGCGGGATTTATGGCAGGCAACAAGCTGCACTAAGTAAATATCCAGACAACGTCGCTGTCAGGGCGGATCGGGTCAAAAGACCTGATCCGCCCTGACGCTATTTGGAATGGCGCTATTCTAAAATAATGAAAATTAATCGGCGGCTTTGGCTTCGCCGCTGAACATGTAGCCGACGCCGCGCACGGTTTTCAGCAGCGCGGGGTTTTTCGGGTCATCGCCCAGCTTCTTGCGGATGCGGGCAATCTGGATGTCAATCACGCGGTCATAGACATCAAAGTCGCCCTGACGGGTGAGTTCGAACAATTGCTCCCGCGACAAAACGCGGTTGGGGGAGACGACGAGCGCCTCCAGCAATTTGAATTCGCCGCTGGTAAGTTCCGCCGGCGCGTTATTCTGGTCGAACAGCTGGTACTGCATGCGATCCAGCACCCAGCCGGAAAAGGTGATGCGCTTTGCCTTGGCAAGGCCGCCGCCGGTCTCTGATTTATCCTTGGAAGGCGGCTCGGCCACGGTGCGGCGGAGGACGGCCTTGATACGGGCAGAAAGCTCCCGCATCTCGAACGGCTTGGTCAGGTAGTCATCCGCGCCCATTTCGAGCCCGACGATTCGGTCGGTGGGTTCGGTTTTGCCGCTGACAACAATGACGGGCGCCTTGCTTTTGCTGCGAATTGCGGTCAGCAGCGTCAGCCCGTCATTATCTGGCAGCACCAGATCGAGGAGGATGATGTCAGGGTGGCCTGAATCAAGTTTCTCCTGCATTTCCTTGCCGTTATGGGCAGACAGCACGATATAACCCTGCATTTCCAGGTACTGGCGCATGACCATCTGGAGGTTTTCGTCGTCATCAACGGTGAGAACAGTCGCCTTATGCAAACTAATTCGCCTCGATGTTGCCAAATATTGCGAGTTTCTAGGTGCTTTGGCTAGATATAGGTCGCCGGTTACAAAAAAGATACAATTTTTTTCCAAAGGTTAACGCCTCTGGCGTTTGGGCCTTACAACCCGTTGCTATTCTGAAACTAGAGCACAACAGCAATAGACAAAACGGAGATCACCATGTTCGATCAAAAAGCACTCGTCGGCGAAATGTCGAACCTTCAGCGCTTCGCCCTGCGCCTGACGCGCAATTCTAGCGATGCCGAGGATCTGGTGCAGGCCACCCTCCTCCGCGCCCTTGAGAAGTCGGATTACTTTGAAAACGGCACCAACCTGTTTTCCTGGACCTCCAAGATCATGTTCAACATTTTTGCGTCGCAGTACCGCCGCAAGAAAAAATTCGAAACCCAGTATGATCCCGTACCTTATATTGACGCTGCCTCCGTTGCCCCGCAACAGGAAGCCATCACCGACCTCGCCCGCGTGAAGGAAGTGATGCAGGAGCTGTCGAAAGAGCACCGCGAAATGCTCGGCCTCGTCTGCATCCGCGGCCTCCGCTACGAAGAAGTCTCGGAAATGCTGCAAATTCCGGTCGGCACTGTCCGCTCGCGCCTTTCCCGCGCCCGCAAACAACTGCAGGACCTGCTGGAAAACCGCGAACCGATGCTGCTCGAAGGTTTCAACAAGGGCATTCCCGCCCATATCGCTGATAGCGCGGCGCAGGATTTCAGCGGCAGCCACGTGAACTGATAACGGCTGCCTGATCCTTAAGTCGTCCCGCTTTGGGGCGGTGACGGCGGCCCCCTCTCCCCCCTGACAGGAGAACCCGCTTCAGGAACCACCCCAAATGTGCAAGGCCCCGCGGCATAACCGCCCGGGGCCTTGCATCTTTTTGGCCATCATTAAAATTGGCTTGTCGTTCTAAAGTGCAAAACTGCGGAATAGCTGCTAGGCAGCAAAGGTTGCCACCAAGGAGAGATTGAATTTACCCAGAGCAATGTTGATGCACTGGCGGGATTACATTGTCGGCTTGCACAGGCGAATCATGAGCGCAATTGTTGGTCCATGTATCAGATTGACTGCAACTAGTTTGTGAAAAGACAGCAATGGTCAAAACTATAATAGAAGTGAAATTCACCCATGTCATTTTATAAGCCTTTTTAAACCGTTTTCTTATTCAAAAATTCAAATATCTTCGCCTTCAAATCCGCCTCGATGATGGGCTTGGCGAGGTAGGAGTCCATGCCGGATTCGATGCACTTTTCTTTATCGCCCACAAGCGCATGCGCGGTCATGCCGATGATGGGGGTGCGGGGGAGATTCTTTTCTTTTTCCATGCGGCGGATTTGCGCGGTGGCGGTAAAGCCGTCCATTTCCGGCATCTGCACATCCATGAGGATAAGATTGTACTTGTGGTCTTTCCAGCAGTTGAGCGCCTCGAGGCCCGTTTTGGCAATATCGTAATTGCACTGCAGGCTGTCGAGCAGGTAGCTAAGGATGACGATATTGCCCTCGTAATCCTCCACCAGCAGCACGCGCTTGCTGGCAAGGTCGGAGGGCGCGCCGGACGTTTTTTCTTCCACCGGCAGCGCCGCGCTTTCCGCGGTGCGGGCGCGGATGGGAACGCCCAAGGTGAAGGTAGAGCCGTGGCCGAGGGATGATTCAACGTTGATGTCACCGCCCATCAGCCGCGCAAGGCGCAAGGATATAGGCAGGCCAAGGCCGGTGCCGCCATATTTGCGGGAGACTGTGCTGTCTGCCTGCTTGAAACGCTCGAAGATCATGGCGTAATGCGCGGGGTCGATGCCGATGCCGGTATCCTGCACTTCAATGCGCAGCGTTTCCCCGCCAACGGCGTCCACCTGTTTTTGCGCGACGACATTGACGCCGCCCTTGGTGGTGAACTTGATGGCGTTACCGATAAGGTTGATGAGCACCTGCCGCAGGCGGATACGGTCGCCATGGAAAACCTGGCGGTCAAGCCCGCCGTAGTCGAAGGAGAAGCGGATGCCTTTGTCTTGCGCCTTGTGCTCGAAAATGGCGACGACCTGATCGAACAAATCCTGCAGGCGGAAGGGCTTGTCTTCCAGCTCCAGCTCCCCGCTTTCGATTTTGGAGAAGTCGAGGATGTCGTTGACGAGGTCTTTGAGCGAGGCGGTGGAGGATGACAGCGCCTTGACCAACTGCTTTTGCTTGTCGTTCAGCTGCTCCTGCGTGCCGTCAAAAATTTCGGCGATGCCGCTGATGGCGGTC
>JBBQWK010000079.1:0-7081 GCA_038210695.1 Alphaproteobacteria bacterium | reverse complement strand
GTTATATTCATCGAGGAATTTCGGGGATGTCATCGGGCTGCCTCCGGTTGATGTGGCCACAGCTTAGGCCAAGTCAACGGCAGGCAAAAGCCTGAATCTTTTAAAGGCGTTACTGCTCCAGAAACTTGCCGCCCAGGGCTTCCTTGATGGCGTTGCGGCGCACTTCTTCCGCCTCGCCCTCGACAAGTTTGCCCAGATGGAAGGGGCCGTAGGAGGTGCGGATCAGGCGGTTCACCTTAAGCCCCAGATATTCCAAGACTTTCCTGATTTCGCGGTTTTTGCCCTCGGTCAGCGTCATGTTGATCCAGACGTTGTCGCCCTGTTCGCGGTCCAGCGTCGCTTCAATTTCGCCGTACTGCACGCCGTCAACGCGAATACCTTTGCGCAGGGCCTGCAGCTTTGATTCAGTAATATCACCCCAGGCGCGAACGCGGTATTTGCGCGTCCAAGCGGTGGAGGGCAGCTCGAGATGCCGCGCCAGCTCGCCATTATTGGTAAGCAGCAGCAGGCCTTCGGATGTCAGGTCAAGACGGCCGACGGAAACGACACGCGGCAGATCTTCCGGCAAATTCTCGAAAACCGTCGGGCGACCGGATTCATCTTTGTGGGAGGTCACAAGCCCGCTTGGCTTATGGTAACGCCAGAGACGCGTCGGCTCTTTCTTGCCAACGCGAATGCCATCGACCTCTATTTTATCAAATTCTGAGACAATCGTCGCCGGAGTTTTCAGAATCTTGCCGTTCAACTTGACGCGCCCCTCGGCAATCAGCTTTTCGGCATCTCGGCGTGAACAAACGCCCGCCCGCGCCATGCGCTTGGCAATACGCTCGCCTTTTGACCCATCATCATCGCCGGATTTTTGCTCTTCATTCTTCATTCTGCTAGTTTACCGCGTATGACGGACATGACGCAAAACAAATACATGGCGGAAGCGCTCGAGGAAGCACGGCGGGCAGCCACGCTTGGCGAGATACCCGTGGGCGCCGTGCTGGTGAATGGCCTGACCGGCGAGGTTGTGGCGAGTGCCGGCAACCGCACAGAACAGGACCATGACGCGACCGCCCATGCCGAAATCATCGTGCTGCAACTGGCCGGACGGCTGCTGAAATCGCCGCGCCTTGCGGATTGCGATTTATATGTCAGCCTGGAGCCCTGCGCGATGTGCGCAGCGGCCATTTCCTTCGCCCGCATCCGCCGGTTGTACTTTGGTGCCTATGACCCGAAAGGCGGCGGGGTGGAGCATGGGCCGCGCTTTTACCAGCAAGCGACCTGCCACCATAGACCGGAGGTTTACGGTGGCATGGAAGAAGCTGCGGCAGCGACCCTGCTGAAAGACTTTTTTAAAGACAAACGCTGATTCAAAATTCATACTGACGACCATCACACAGGAGAATGACCATGTCCCTCGGCCAGAAACAGAGCTTCACCGGCATGCTGCGCAAACAGCTGATCAACAAGGGCTCGAAAAGCGAGCATGAGGCGATTGTGCTGGATACTGGCAAGGGCGTGCCGATGAAAGTCCAGCTGCAGGGGGCAAACCCCTTCAGCGGCGATCCGGCGTTGAACAAGCTGGTTGGCCAGCTTGTGAAGATTGAGGGCGTTGCAGGCAGCGGCGTCAACACCCTGTTTGTCGAGAAGATGGCGGATGTTGTTCACCTCGGCCCGCCCGGCCGCCCGAAAAAACCCTACACCCCCCGCCCGTAATTTTTGCCATGAGTTTTTTTGGTACCGATGACCCGTTCGGCCTGCCGCCGGTGCCGGAAGCACCGGGCGCAAATGCGCCGCCGGAATTCACCGTATCGGAACTCAGCAACCGGCTGAAACGCACAGTAGAAGATAATTTCGGCTTCGTGCGCGTGCGCGGCGAAATTTCAAAAGTCACGGTCGCCAAATCAGGCCACCTCTATACCTCCTTAAAAGACGATGCTTCCGTGCTGGATGCCATTTGCTGGAAGGCCACCGTGCCGCGCCTTGGCATTAAACCGGAAGAAGGCATGGAAGTTGTCTGTACCGGACGTCTTACCACCTACCCCGGCCGCTCCAACTACCAGATGATCATCGAAACAATGGAACTGGCAGGGCAAGGCGCGCTGTTGAAGATGCTGGAGGAGCGTAAAAAGAAACTGGCCGCCGAAGGCCTCTTCGATGCGGCGCGGAAACGCCCCATTCCTTTTCTGCCCCGCGCTATTGGCGTGATTACTTCCCCGACCGGCGCCGTTATTCGCGATATCATGCACCGGCTTGATGAACGCTTCCCGCGCCGTGTGCTGCTGTGGCCTGTGATTGTACAAGGCTCGGGCGCAGCCGCCGCCGTGACCGAAGCCATCAAGGGTTTTAATAGTATTGACCCGTCATCGCCCGATTACCCCGACCTGATTATCGTCGCGCGTGGCGGCGGTTCGCTCGAAGACCTGATGCCGTTTAACGATGAAGCCGTGGTACGCGCGGCAGCCGGCAGTAAAATTCCGCTGATTTCAGCCGTCGGCCACGAAACCGATACGACGCTGATTGACTACGCATCCGACCTGCGCGCACCAACCCCCACCGCTGCCGCCGAAAAGGCCGTGCCCGTGCGGGCCGAATTAATTGCGTTTGTCATGGAAAACCAGAAGCGCATGTTTGTTTCCGTCCAGCGCCTTGTGCAGCGTCATGGCGTGCATTTGCAGGGCCTAGGCCGCGGCCTTGGCGATCCGAAACGTTTATTGGAACATAGCAGCCAGCGGCTTGACCATGCGGGGGCAAGGCTGGAAACAAGCCTGCGTTCCGGCTTCGAGCGCAAGGGCGCAAGGCTGAACGAGCTGTCCGCCAAGCTGTCACCCCGTGCCCTGCTGCAACGCGCGAATGAAGGCACCCAAAAGCTGGAGCATCTTTCGACCCGCCTCGATATGGGCCTTGAATCCTGGGTGCAGAAGCGCGATGCGCGCTTGCGCGAACTTGGTGCCAAAATTTCGCCGCAGCGTATCCTGCATAAAATTGACGATACGGCAAAGCACATCCGCAATTTCCACGAGCGGCTGGTAAATACCGAAAGCAAAATCCTGCGCGACCGCACACAGAAGCTTGAAAATCTATCATCCCTGCTCAACAGCCTGTCTTTCGAGCGCGTGCTGGAGCGCGGCTATGCTGTGGTGCGGGATGCCAAGGGCGAGCTAATTTCCACAGCAAAGCAGGCACAGGCGGCACAAGACCTCCGCATCCAGTTCAAGGACGGCGAAATTCCGGCGATAGCGAAGAAAGCTTAAATCGAGGGCGGCGGCGTCATGGCGGGTTTGGTTTTCATGAAGACCGCTTCATAACCGGACTGCGCGCCCAGCATGACGAGCAACGTGCCCCAGAAAACCCAGAAGCTATAGCCGAGATCCCAGCCGTAGCTGGCCATGGCGGCCATGACAGCAATAGCGGTGATTTGCGTCATCCAGATAAGGCCGGTGAAGAACACGTTATCGCGATCCTTCATGCCGAGCAGCGCCCAGGGGGACAGCGCAATGGCGACGCCGAAAATGCCCGCCGGCAGCGGCGCCTTCATCACAGCGTCATAAACGATGCGGAAGCAAACAAGACAATAGCCGGACAGGATGAAGGCGAGGTAAATGACGCTGAGGATATTCAGCACCTTTGCGACATTTGCCATGCTGCCTTGCACGATACGCGCGGAGCCGGCGAACAAGCCGAGCGGCACCAGAAAAAACGGGAGCAGCATAGGTGACATCAGCAAAGCCAGAATCAAAGGCCAGACGATAGTGACGTAGCCCGTAAACACCAGCCAGACGCCAGCGCCAGCCGCCGCTACCATATTGGTATAGAGCAGAACGGGCAGCGACTTTTTGACGAGCAGGGCAAGTGTCAAAACGTGTTC
Source organism: Alphaproteobacteria bacterium (assembly GCA_038210695.1). Taxonomy (GTDB): domain Bacteria; phylum Pseudomonadota; class Alphaproteobacteria; order Micavibrionales; family UBA2020; genus JAPWJZ01. The sequence continues at coordinate 3,225 of JBBQWK010000079.1, read as the reverse complement.
CTAAAATCAGAACGGAATTTCGTCGTCCATATCGCCCTTGGCGGCGAAGGAGCCCGAGGAACCACCGCCGGAGGACTGCTGCTGGGGCGCGGAGAAATCATCATCGCCGCCACCTGCAGAAGCACCACCGCCGGAGCGGCCGTCCAGCATCGTCAGTTCGCCGCGATACGGGCGGAGGACGACTTCGGTCGTGTATTTTTCGGCGCCGTCTTTATCTGTCCATTTGCGAGTTTCAAGCTGGCCTTCGATGTAAACTTTGGCGCCCCTTTTCAGGTAACGCTCGACCACGCCGACGAGGGCGTCGTTGGTCACGGAAATGCGGTGCCATTCGGTGCGCTCTTTCTTCTCGCCGGTCGCCTTGTCTTTCCAGCTTTCGGAAGTGGCGATGGAGAAGTTGGCGACGCGGCCACCATTGGGGAAGGAGCGGACTTCAGGGTCCTTGCCGAGATTGCCTACGAGAATGACCTTATTGACGCTGCCTGCCATGACGAAAAACCCTTTTAAAACTGAACGACCAGCCGCTTTATGAAACCTCTAGGAGAATCCCTTCTTCTGCATTACCATCATGGCAACCCTTGGAAGAATGAAGAATCTGCCCTAAAGCATCAAGCGCTGAAAACGCCTTATGTTTAACATGCGGGCACCACTGTGACAAGATGAAGCGGAGCAAGAAAATGCGTGCATGGCAAAGAATGTTGAGCGGCCGCCGGCTGGACCTGATTAACCCCTCTGCCATGGATATCGAGATCGAAGATATCGCCCACGGACTTTCCAGAGTCGCCAGATGGAACGGCCAGACGACGGGCGAACACGCCTTTTCCGTCGCCCAGCATTCCGTGATTGTCGAGGATATCTGCCGCACGCTGGAGCCGCATGCCGACCGCCAGTGGCTGCTGGCCTCCCTGCTGCATGACGCATCGGAATACGTTGTCGGCGACATGATCTCCCCGTTCAAAAACGCACTTGGCATCAACTACCGCGCCTTTGAAGACAAGCTGATGCAGGCTATCCACATCCGCTTCGGCCTGCCGGCAACCATTTCGCCGCAGATGAAAAAATTCATCAAGCGCGCCGATAAAATTTCCGCCTATCTTGAGGCGACGCAGATCGCGGGCTTCAGCCATGATGAGTCGGAAAAATTCTTCGGGCCCCCGCCCGCCGCCTGCGCCGGATGGGCCATTCGCCCGCTGTCGCCGAACGATGCGAAGCAGCAATACGTCGATCGTTTCGAGCAGCTTTCGGCCGTGCTGAAACAGACCGCCGCCGCTTAAATTCGACTGTCTACAATTTTAGGAAAATGGCCGGGATAATTTACCGGATGATTACCCGATTCTGAGATGATTAACTTGTAGCGCATATCGAGACGCCAACGCCTTTGATCAGGCCGAAGCACCTTAAGACACCCAAAAGCAGCCACCGCACATCGGCTCTCATCCTTTCACCGGGGATGACATTTCAAAGCCGAAAGCCGTTCTCACCAGACGGCGGGCCCTTTTCGACGGACGTTTGTAGTCCGGTATACGCGATGCCGCCTTGTCAGGGATCACCCGCCCCCGGGGTCTTCTGGCCCAAGACGGTATAAATCTCTCCATCGGCAAGCAGCCTGTCCCCGTTCAGACAGGCTGCTTGTATTTGGGGGGTATGCTTAAATCAGGGTCTCCGGCCGCCGGATGTTTTCGGAGCCGGTTTACGCACAGCTTCCAGTTTTGGCGTCAGCATGCCAAGGCGCATATCGACAAGGTCGTTCAGCGCCGAAAAATACTGCGCAGGGTCGCGGCGGGTGGTGGTTTCAAAATTGATACGCATGATTTCGCTGGAAACGCCGCCGGCGCGGTTGTCAGGCGTCGTGCCGAACTTGACGGCCATGGCATCTTCGACGCGGGAAAAAAGGTTCATGCCAATTTCAAAGGACAGCAGCGCGGTCTGCTGGTTGGCAGGAACCGCCGTCGGCGTTGCAGAGGCGGCGGGGGTGATATCCATCATCGAACCCGGCGCGGTGAGGGTGACGGCGAAAAAAGGCTGGCCATCGGCCTGCATGTGGAAGGCGCCGCTGCGGCGCTCTTCATCGGAAATGAAAAGGCTGTGTTCGGTGACTTTGAAATTCAGGCTGTCGGCGGCTTCTTTCGAAAAACCATAGGACTGGATGGTCAGGCGGAGGGCGGCGACGCCGGTTTCAACAGCAGCGAGGGTTTCGGGTTTCATGACGAGTTCGCGGGCGCCTTGATAATGCTGGAGAGCCATCTTTTATGTCCTTTGGGGTAAATTCAACGATTGTTACGGGAAAGCCGTTATAGACAATAACAAAGCTTTATGTCAATAAATTATCCGGCAGATACCTTGGACAATCCAGCACACATGTTCTATATTTGTTCTGGTTGCAACGCGGTTGATTTGCACCATCTATAATGTGTCGTTTGGACATAAGACTTTAATTTTCACGGGAAGAATAATGGCCGAGGCATATAACAAGTTTATCCGCGTCAAGGGCGCGCGCGAACACAACCTCAAGAACATCGATATCGAGATTCCAAGGGATGAACTGGTGGTCATTACCGGCCTTTCAGGGTCGGGCAAATCCTCCCTCGCCTTCGACACAATTTATGCCGAAGGGCAGCGCCGCTATGTCGAAAGCCTTTCCGCCTATGCGCGCCAGTTTCTGGAGCTGATGCAAAAGCCGGATGTTGATTCCATCGACGGCCTTTCTCCCGCTATTTCCATCGAACAGAAAACCACGTCGCGCAACCCGCGCTCGACCGTCGGCACGGTCACCGAAATTCATGACTACATGCGCTTGCTCTGGGCGCGCGTCGGCGTTCCCTATTCACCGGCGACGGGCCTGCCCATCATCAGCCAGACCGCCAGCCAGATGGTCGACCAGATCCTGGAAATGGGCGAAGGCACCAAGCTTTACCTGCTGGCCCCCATGGTGCGCGGCCGCAAGGGCGAATACCGCAAGGAAATGCAGGACCTGCGCAAAAAAGGTTTCCAGCGCATCAAGATTGACGGCAAGTTTTACGAACTGGACGATGTGCCGGTGCTCGACAAACAGCTGAAGCACGATCTTTCCGTCGTTGTCGACCGTATCGTGGTCAAGAAAGACCTTGGCAACCGGCTTGCGGATTCGGTCGAAACCGCGCTGAAGCTGGCGGATGGCCTGATCATCGTCGAAAATGCCGACACCAAGGAAGAGCGTATTTTCTCCGCCAAATTCGCCTGCCCGGTATC
>JBBQWK010000078.1:0-7085 GCA_038210695.1 Alphaproteobacteria bacterium | reverse complement strand
GTTAAATTCGGTATCGAGAAAAAAGCGGAGTTTGGTCATGGCGGGCTCACCTGCTGTTTTTGACATGACAGCAAAGCTTAGCAGGGCTGACCGCTATATTAAAGGCTGAATTTCTCGCCCAGATAAACGCGGCGGACGTCTTTGTTTTCGACGATTTCGGAAGGCTTGCCTTCCATCAGCACCTGACCGCCGTGGAGAATGTAAGCGCGGTCGACGATATCGAGCGTATCGCGGACGTTGTGATCGGTGATCAGCACGCCGATGTTGCGGTTCTTCAGGTGCTTTACAAGGTCGCGGATCTCCGCGACAGCAATCGGGTCAATCCCCGCCAGCGGTTCATCCAGCAGAATGAATTGCGGGTGGGTCGCAAGGGCGCGCGCGATTTCAACGCGGCGGCGCTCCCCGCCTGACAGCGCGATGGCGGGCGTGAAGCGCAGATGGGTGATGGAAAATTCAGCCAGCAGTTCTTCCAGCATATGTTCGCGGCGCTGGTAGTCTTCCTCCACGACTTGAAGGATGGAGCGGATGTTGTCTTCAACGTTCAGGCCACGGAAAATAGAGCTTTCCTGCGGCAGATAGCCGATGCCCATGCGGGCGCGGCGGTACATCGGCAGGTTGGTGATGTCCTTGCCATCAAGGCGGATGGAGCCGGAGTCGGCATCAATCAAGCCCGTCACAATATAAAAGCACGTCGTCTTGCCGGCACCGTTGGGGCCGAGCAGGCCCACAGCCTCGCCGCGGCGCACGTTGAGCGACACGTCGCGCAAGACAGGGCGGCGCTTGTAGCGCTTCATCAGCCGTTCGACAACAAGGCCGGGCTGCACGGGTTTCAGGTCGGGTTTGCCGTCCTTGGTGGGTTGTACGGGTGTCATGGCGTCGTCCCAGTCGTCACGTTGTTTCTTGCAGGCGGGAAGGAAATGATTTTATCGGCAGGCGCAGGGGCTGCAGGGGCAACGCCGGTTGCGGGCACGGTGGCGACGGGCGCAACGGGCGCCAGCGTTACAGGTGCGGCGGGTTTTTCAGCAGCTTTTGCCGCAGCATCCGCCGCGGCCTTGCCCTTCGGATAGAAGATGCCCTTCACGCGGCCTTCGGTCGCGGCGTTGCCGGTGCCGTAAAGCTGGCTGATGCCGGTGACAAGGTTGACTTCTGCCTTGGTGCCTTCCAGCCAGTTGTCGCCTTGCAGAATTTTGACCTTGCCGGTCAGCCAGGCGCGCTGCGCCGGCACATCATAAAGGCCTTTGTCGCCATATACCGTTTCCTTGGCAGTGGTAATCACAACGCTGCCGTCGGCGGTCATTTTGTTCAGCGCTGTCTTGCCGTCAACGCCCTTGGTGAAAAAGGCGGACATGGTATTGGCCTTTAAGGTATCGGTGCCGCGTGTCGCGACCGCGCCGCCCAGCGCGTTCATGCGGTTTTCCTTGCCGAAGAATTCAATTTTGTCGCGGGCCGTCAGTTTTTCCGTCGGTGTTTCGATGCGGAGGTTCTCGCCGGTCAGGGCCGCGCGGTTATTCGCCACATCATAAACCGCCTTGTCGCCATAGGCGCTATAGGGCGGGGATGAAATGATGACGTTGTTCACGGCATCCAGCTCATAAATATCCGTGCCGCCGCCGCTGCCGTCACGGTAATGCGCGGTCAGCGTGCCGCTGGAAATTTGGGTTGCGCCCTGCTTTGCAACGGCATCTTCGCGCGCGGTATATGTTTTGTCCTTGCGGTTCCATTCCAGCGAATGTTTGGCGGAAATTTCCACCGGCTCGTTCGATGCGCTCGGCACCTGCGCGAAAGCGGATACCGGAATCAACAGCGCGAGAAGCAGCAGCGTTTTTTTCATCCCGGCACCTTGATGGAGGCATGGAGGTTTTTGATCAGCGCCTTGGCGGGCCCGCCGAAGATAATCAGGTCGCCGCCGTCAGTCACTTCCAGCTTCGCTGCATCAATATCGCCGATGGGGCCGGTGACCTGCACTGTTTTATCGGTGGTCATATGGCGCGTTTTTACATCCACATCCGCATCCTGCAACGTAATGGTATAGCCGCTGCTGTTCTGCAGCCGCACGCCTTCGGATAAGTTCAATTTTCCAGTGCCGTTGTCGTAGCGGCCGCGATTGGCCTCTAATTTCAGCCAGCCGTCATTTTCAAGCGCGATTTCGCCTTTGGGTTTTTCCAGCGCCACAGCCTGCAATGACGTCATATCGCGAATGGCGCGGTCGGCGGTAAGTGTGTATTTGCGGCCGTTGGCGTCTGTGCCTTCATAGCGCGCCTGTTCAAGCGCGCTCTGCCCCGGCTTGGTTTTTTCCTGCTTCGGAATATCGGCCAGCTGCAGCGCCTGCGGCGTTGACGACATGCGCGTCACGACCACGCCGATGATAATCAGCGCGCCCAGCGGCAGGGCAATTTTGGTGATGCGCACAAACCAGGTATAGCCTGCGCCGAAGACGGACAGGCGGTTGCGGCCGTTGCCGAAACTGCGAAGGCGTTCCGGCCCCTCGCTCACGCAAAGCCCGCGCGCAGACAGTCGTGCAGGTGCAGGAGGCCGACGGGTTTTTTCTCGTCATTCACAACGACCAGCGTGGTGATTTTGCGGTAGGCATTTTTAAGGTCGTTCATCACGGCCATGGCTTCCGCCACCAGCATGCCTTCGGTCGCAACTTTGGGGTTTTTGGTCATGACGTCTTTTGCCGTACGGCCAGACAGGCCATCCGACAAATGACGGCGGATGTCGCCGTCGGTGATGATGCCGGCAAGCGTGCCGTCAGCACAGGTGAGGGCGATACAGCCGAAACCCTTGTCGCTGATAATCTTCACGGCATCCGCCACCGATACATCTTCCGACGCGATCGGCAGGCTGTCGCCCGTATGCATAATTTCCGTGACGCGCATCAGCTGCTGGCCGAGCTTGCCGCCGGGGTGGAAAATTTTGAAGTCTTTCGCGGTAAAGCCTTTGCGCTCCAGCAGCGTAATCGCAATCGCATCGCCAAGGGCGAGGGTCATGGTGGTGGAGGTGGTCGGCGCAAGGCCGTTCGGGCAGGCTTCGGGGCAAGGCGGCAGCAGCAGCGTGATGTCCGACTTCGAGCCGAGCATCGATTCAGGGCGGCTGGTGATGCCGATGAGGGGGATCGCGAAGCGGCGGGTATATTCAATCAGGTCGAGCAGTTCTTTGGCTTCGCCGGAGTTCGACAGCGCCAGCACCACGTCGCCGCGCACAATCATGCCCATGTCGCCATGGCTGCTTTCCGCCGGATGCACGAAGAAGGACGGCGTGCCGGTGGAGGCAAGCGTTGCCGCGATTTTTTTGCCGACATGGCCGCTCTTGCCCATGCCGGTCACAATCACGCGGCCTTCGGCGGCGGAGATCATTTCAATCGCCTGCGAAAAACGCTCGTCGAGAATTTTGGCCATTTCCAGCAGCGCATCGCCTTCCGTCGTCAGCACGCGGCGGGCGGTTTCAATATCCTTGGCGTGGCTCGCCGGTTGGCGGTTGTTGCTGAGCTTGGTGATGGCCATGGATAAGGGACTTTCGTAGGGGTGATTGCTTGGCTGCAAATATAGGCTCTTTATGCCGCAATATCATGCGGTTTACGGCATAAAATATCTATCAAATTAATGCAGTTATGTCAATTTGCGCAAGATTTGGATTAAATTGCCATATTCAAGTGAAATTAATGGGAGAAGATATCCTCATCGCCCCAGCCCGCCACATCCAGCAGCGCCCGGGTCGGCAGGAAGCCGAAGCAGGCGGCGGCAAGGTGGTCGCGGCTCTCGCGCACCAGTGATTCGTCCAGAACCGCCTTCATGCGGTGCAGGTGCAAAACGTCGGTCGCGGCATATTCGATCTGCTCCGGCGACAGCGTGGTCGCGCCCCAGTCGGTCGTCTGCTGCTGCTTGTCGATATCAATGCCAAGCAGGTCTTTGCAGAGGTTTTTTAAAGAATGGTGGTTGGTGTACGTGCGGGCGATTTTGCTGGCGATCTTGGTGCAGTAAATCGGCGCGGTCACAACGCCAAGGTAGCTGTGCATCACGCCCACATCAAAGCGGGCGAAGTGGAACAGCTTGGTGACGTTTTTGTCGACGAGCAGTTTTTTCAGGTTCGGGGCCGAATAGTTCGTACCGTCAAATTTCACCAAGTGCACATTGCCATCGCCGGAGGACAGCTGCACCAGACACAGGCGGTCACGCACGGGCTTCAGGCCCAGCGTTTCGGTATCGATGGCGACAATGGGGCCAAGATCAAGGCCGTCGGGCAGGTCGCCCTGATGCAAAGTGACGTTCATTTTATGGTTCTGCCCCGTTGTTTTAGCGTGATAATGTTATGGCAGCAATTTATCGCAAGGATGCCCATGCTGTCCAGTTTCAAGACAATGCCCAAAAGGCGCCGGAAAATATTGTTCTTTCTTGCCCTTTTGCTGGCCTGCGCCCTGCTGCCGAACCTGATCGAGGGCGGCACCGCCTGCCTGACGCCGGGGCAGCTTGCGGGCTACCGCTGCATTGTCAACCGCAATACAGGCTTCGCGCATTTCACACGCGGCATGAACATGTACACCATCGAGGCGCTGGACAAGGCGACCACAGTCAATGATGTGCCTGCGCTGAAGGAATTGCTGAAAGATGACGACCGCGTCACGGCAATGACAGCGGCGGAAGTGATGCAGAGAAAAGGGGATGTGGGCAAAACTGCCCTCAAAGAGGCCTTCGACACCGCCCGGACCGCGGGGGATCAAACCCGCGCCGCACTCATCAATGAATACGGAGATTTGCATCTTCAGGTGTACTGATGCGTCGAAGAAGAATGGTGCCCAAAATAAGACTCGAACTTACACGGGTTGCCCCACAGGTACCTGAAACCTGCGCGTCTACCAATTCCGCCATTTGGGCACGGAATGGGGAAGTAATAAGGCAAAATGGATTGCCTTGTCAAATACTATCGCCCGTATAGGGAAACTGGCGGCGAAATATCTGCAGAAGGGTGGTTTTAGTGGCGGTTTTTGCCTAAGATTGCGGGGCAATTGAAGGGCAGACACCATGGAAATTCTGGTTATCGACCGCGAATCCCTCACCAACCAGCTCATCGCCTCCAAACTGGAAGCGAAGGGGCATAAAGTGACCGTCGAGCCCGGCAAGAACCAGGCCTTCGAAATGATCAAGGCCGGCAATTTTGACTGCATCATGCTCGACCCCGCGCCGCTGTCGGAAGCGCGCCCCGTCGTCATCGGCGTCTGGAAAAATACCCGCACCGCCGTAAAGCCCTATCTGCTGTTGCTGGCAAAAGAAGGCTCGACCGAAACGGCGCTGCTGGCCGGCACCAATGATGTGCTCAACAAGCCTTTGTCCACCCTCGACCTTGAAACGAAAATCGGCAACGCCGAACGGCTGCAGGACATCACCCGCAAGCTGGCGCGCGAAGACAACGTGCATTCCGTCGGCGGCGTCATCGGCAAGGCGGCGTTCAACCAGTTGTTCCTCTCCGCCATCGACCGCGCGTTCAGGTATGCCGAGCGCAGCCTGCTGGTATTTGTCAGCATCACCAACGTTGATGACATGAACAAAATTCTGGGTCAGGAAACGGTCGACGACACCATGAAAAAGCTGACCGAAAAAATGACCTTCATGCGCCGCCAGTCGGACGTCATCGGCCGCCTCGGTTTCAAGGACTTCGCGATTTTGCTGCAGCGTCCGCAGTATGAATCAGAACCCATCGACGCCATCAACCGCTTTACCGAAGTGCTGGAAAAATTTGCAGCGTCGTTTGAAAACCGCGATGCCGCGCCTAGATTAACGCTGTCGCTGGTTGAATTGCCGCAAGGCATGAAACATACCGAACGCTTCATACCGCAGGCCGTCGCCGCAGATACAGCGCAGAACGCAACCTAAAAGGATTTTTATTATGGCTGACGCCAAAGACCCAGCAACACTGCAGCTGCTGCAGGACCTTCTTGCCAAAGCAAAATCCTACGGCGCCACGGCGGCCGATATTGTGCTGTCGGATTCCGCGTCGCTTTCCGTTACCCGCCGCAACGGCAAGGCGGAAGCCCTGCAGCGCTCCGAAGAAGCGGAAATCGGCCTTCGCGTTTTTGTCGGCGACCGCCAGGCGATTGTTTCCTCCTCTGACCGTTCCTCCGAAGCGCTGGAGCAAATGGCAGAGCGCGCCGTCGCCATGGCAAAAATTGTGCCGGCTGATCCGTACTGCGGCATTGCCGATCCTGCTGAAATTGCCAAGACCTGGCAGGACCTTGACCTGTACGATCCGACCGAAGTTTCCGTGCAGCAACTGACCGAAATGGCAGATGAAGCGGAAGATGCCGCCCGCAGTATTACCGGCATTACCAATTCCGACGGCGCTGAATGCGCGTCATCCACCGATACGTCTTACTACGTCGCCTCCAACGGTTTTGTCGGCGGTTACTCATCCTCCGGTTTCAGCCTTTCCGTATCCGTCATCGCGGGTGAAGGTGACGGCATGGAAACCGATTACGATTATGATTCCGCCGCCTTCTTCAAAGACTTGGCATCGCCCACCGACATCGGCCGTTCGGCGGGGGAGCGCGCAGTGCGCGCCCTCAATCCCAAAAAAGGCCCGACGCGGGAAATGCCGATTGTTTTTGACCGCCGCAATTCCGGCGGGCTCATCGGCAGCCTGGCCGGCGGCATTTCCGGCAGCGCGGTGGCACGCGGCACGACGCTGCTGAAAGATAAAATGGGAAGCCGCGTCTTCCCCGAAGGCATGAACGTCATTGATGACCCGTTCCTGAAGCGCGGCAACCGCTCCCACCCGTTTGATGGCGAAGGCGTGATGCCGCAGCGGCGTAAAATTATCGATAACGGCGTCCTCACCGGCTGGTTGCTTGATTTGTCATCCGCCCGCCAGCTGGGTTTGAAAACCACAGGCAACGCAGTGCGCGGCGCATCCGCCCCGCCGTCGCCGCGGGCTGCGAATTTTTATATGGAGGCCGGCAAGCTGTCGGTCGAAGAGCTGACCAAGGATATTGATGAAGGCTTTTACGTGACTCAGCTCATGGGCTCCGGTGCCAACATGATTACGGGGGATTACAGCCGCGGCGCGCGCGGCTTCTGGATCGAAAAAGGCCAGAT
>JBBQWK010000077.1:0-7090 GCA_038210695.1 Alphaproteobacteria bacterium | reverse complement strand
ACGCCGATTCCTCCCATTTTTGCGTTTTTATGCAGTCAAGCCACTGAAAAGCGGCGCTATTTTACAATTCTGTTACGGATTATTTTCATAGTTGCGGGAATTTTGATTATTTTTGGAACCTTTTACATTTCTGTTACAAATTTTTTCGTTCCCGATACAGACCCCACAAATGCTCGTTACACGGATGCCCCAAATTAGTCTCAAGTTCACGAGACAAGAAAACGGCAACCAAGGAGCGTCAGAAAATGTTTAAGCAAGAAGAACTCGTCAAGGAAATGGGCAACCTGCGCAAATTCGCGCTGCGCCTGACCCGCAACAATAGCGATGCGGACGATCTCGTCCAGGCGACGCTGATGCGCGCGCTCGAAAAGAAAGAGCTGTTCCAGGACAACACCAACCTTTTCAGCTGGACGTCGAAAATCATGTTCAACCTGTTTGCGTCGCAATATCGCCACAAGCGCAAATTTGAGACCCAGTACGATCCCGAACCGGCACTGATGGATATGTCTGTCGAGCCGACGCAGGAAGCCTCTGTGGACCTCGCCATCGTCCGGGAAAGCATGAAACAGCTGAGCGACGAGCACCGCGAAATCCTCGTTATGGTCTGCATCCGCGGCCTGCGCTACGAAGAAGTTTCCGAAGCGCTGCAAATTCCGGTGGGTACGGTCCGCTCGCGTCTGTCCCGCGCCCGCACGCAGCTGCAAAACCTGCTGACCACCGGCGAAAACGCGGCCCAGCTGCCGGCCTTCATGACCAAAGGCCTTCTGGGCGACGTTTCGACCACCGCAAACTAAGATTAACTCCCTGACGTTAATGAAAAAGCCCGTCCATTTTGGCCGGGCTTTTTCATTTACTTAATGCTTTAAAATGGTAACAGAGTGGGCTATAAATTAAGGCCTGAAGGGCCGATCGTTTCTGCCCTTAACCTATCGTTTTTGCGCGTAAATGGATTTGCCTTGGACCAGCTGAGCAGGATATTTTCCAGCGCCGAGGCAAAAGGAAAACCGATCGATATGACGACGCCGCCTACCAAATCGATGACTGCGGAAGGCGATATGGCCGATACCGTCGCGGTGCCGAAAGCAGGGGCAACGCTGTTCCGCCGGTTTCTCGCCTTTGCCGGCCCCGGTTATATGGTGTCAGTCGGCTATATGGATCCCGGCAACTGGGCAACCTCCCTCGCAGGCGGCTCCAAATTCGGCTATACGTTGCTGAGCGTTATTCTTGTCTCCAACCTGATGGCGATTTTGCTGCAGTCGCTCTGTGCGCGGCTTGGCATTGGCACTGGGCTTGACCTTGCGCAGGCCTGCCGTTCTTACCTCAGCCGTCCCGCAAGCTATGCGCTCTGGTTTGTCTGCGAGCTTGCCATTATTGCCTGCGACCTTGCCGAAGTTATCGGCACCGCGATTGCCCTGAAACTGCTGTTTAAAATTCCGCTGATCTTCGGCGCGCTGATTACCGCGCTTGATGCGTTCCTGCTGCTCTACCTGATGCAGAAAGATGTACGGCGGCTGGAGGCTTTCATCATCGTCCTGCTGGTGACGATAATGGCCTGCTTTGCCGTCCAGATCGCTATGGTGTCGCCGTCGCTATCCGGCATCGCGCAAGGCTTCTTCCAGCCGACCACAGAAATCTTCACCAATCATGCCATGCTCTATCTTGCCATCGGCATCCTTGGTGCCACAGTCATGCCGCACAACCTTTACCTGCATTCATCCCTCGTCAAGACACGCAATTTTGAAAAGACGGAGGCTGGCCGCTGGCAGGCTATCCGCTGGGCGACGTTAGACAGCACGCTTGCACTGATGCTGGCGCTGTTCGTTAATGCAGGTATCCTGATTATCGCGGCAGGCGTGTTCTACACCTCCGGCAACCGCGAAGTCGCGGATATCGAACAGGCCTACCAGCTGCTGACGCCTGCCTTCGGCACTTCCGTTGCCGCGACGCTGTTTGCCATCGCATTGCTCGCGTCCGGTCTTAACTCGACGCTGACGACGACCTTGGCAGGGCAGATCGTGATGGACGGTTTCCTCAACCTGCGTATTGCGCCGTGGCTCCGCCGCCTTGTGACGCGCGGCCTTGCTATTATTCCGGTCATCATCATCATCGCCCTCTATGGTGAAAAAGAAGTCGGCAAGCTGCTGATTTTCAGCCAGATCATCCTGTCCATGCAGCTGCCCTTCGCGGTCATTCCGCTGGTCGCTTTTGTTTCCAGCCGCAAGAAAATGGGCGTTTTTGTCGCGCCGTTGTGGCTGAAGGTCACGGCCTGGGGCATCGCGGCTGTTATCCTGACGCTGAACATCAAGCTGCTGTTCGATATATTTACACAGTAAATTCCGCGAGTTACGCCTCATCCCACGGGCGTTTACCTTGTTTTACGGTATCCCGCATACTATAATTAAACTGCTAGAGTTTTTGGCAGGGGGCAGAGGTTTTGCGGGACAACGCGAAGCAGATTTTCTTTTTACTAGTCTTGCTGGCGGGATTCACCGTTTTTATGGTGCAGATGCCGGCGCGGCTTTTCTGGCCCTATCTCGTCTCCAATTATCTCATCGCCATCGGGGTTTATTTTTGGGAATACCGCAAGGAGCGCATGGTTGAAAAGCCGGGGCTTCGCCAATACCTGTTCCCGAAGGAAATGTGGCTGCATCAGTCGACATTCAATGACAGCATTCTGGCGCTTGTGAACTTCGGCTTGATACTGACGCTTTTCAACATCGGTATTTTCAGCACCCGTTTTTATAAAAGTGCCGCGCATTCGTTGTCCGCATACTGGCCATCCGCTGCGACGGCAGAGCCTGCCAGTGTCACGATTATCGTTCTGTTCACGGTCGCATCGCTCGCGGCGGGGGAGTTTTTTTATTACTGGTACCACCGCATGATGCACACCGTGCCGGCGCTTTGGGAATTCCACAAAGTGCATCATTCCGCCAAGGTCATGACGCCGATCGCTGTGTATCGTCTTCATCCGGTTGACTTCTGGCTGACGGCTTCCATACGTTCCTTCGGCGTTGCGCTGCTGGATGTTGTTTTTCTGCATTATTATTCAGGGCCGGCCAATGTCTGGCTACTATGTCAGGTGAACGGCTTTATTTTCCTCGCCAACCTGCTGGGTGGGGTTCTTCACCATTCGCATATCTGGCTGTCCTTCGGCCCGTGGGTGGAGCGTTTTATCATCAGCCCCGCACAACACCAGATCCATCACAGCGAAAATAACGCGCATTATAATAAAAATTATGGTGCCGTGCTGTCGATATGGGACTGGGTTTTCGGTTCTGTATACCTGACCAAAGCCGATAATGAAAATATTACCTTGGGCCTTGGCGATCCCAAAGAAGAGGACTCGTACCGGACGGCCATAGGCTTGCTGGCAAGCCCCTTCGTTAAAATTTCCCGCATGGCAAGGTCACTTAAAAAGCCGGCGGATGAAGCGCCCAAAGCTTAAGCGTCCAAGGCTTAAGCACTAATCATGTATTTTCTGTTTTACAGGCTTCTCGCCGGGCACGCCGCGCGGGGTTTCGGCAATGTTGATTAACTTAGCGCAGTTACTATCCTTGCCGACGCCGATTTCGATGAACGGCAACAGGGCGGCAAGGGGGTTGAGGAAGCCCAGTGCAACGGCCGCAGCGCCGCGCGCGCCTGTGGAAACCGGGTCGATTGAAATTGACGGTTTCTTCAGTTTTCCCGTCAGCAATATGTCGGACTGCAGGGAGAGAAGGCTTGAATCTTTGGGGCGGGCATTCAGTTTGCCATCAATCGTCTCGTTTTTGAGGTTCATTTTGATATCGCCCTTCAGGTTCGTGTCGGAGGTATCAAGGACGAATATTTTTGAATCAACCTGGCCGTTGCGCACCACGAAATCGCCAACGCCGCAGCGGATGTCGGTGGTCTGGTCTTTGCCGAGGATGAGCGGGGTCAGCTGGGCAATATCAATGTCGCTGGCTTCAATGAGCATCAGGCTGATTTTGCCGCCTTCCATGATAACGACAAAACGGCCGTTGCTAACGGCTAAAACCTTGGCAAGGGAGGCGCCTTTGCCGGAGAGGTCGATATGCCCGCCAAAATATCCCTTCGAGAAATCCTTGAAGATGGAACCCGTGAAAAACTGCGCGAGGCTCAGACGCTTCAGGTCGAGATCCATCGTGACATCGGGCGTTTCCTTCCGGCCATCGAATGTCAGGCTGCCATCTGCCCGCCCGCCGGCCAGACCAATGCTGACAGGCTTGAGCTGAAGCAAGCCGCTTTTAAGATCGATATGCGCTGTCATATCTGTCACTGGCACGCTTGTAATAATCAATTTTTTTGCGACAAGGTCTATGTCCATATCGCCGGCGCGGAGGCGTGTGAGATCGATCGGTACGTCCGGCAATAGCGTGCCCTTGCCAACGGTCTGGCTTTTCGTGCTTGGCGCAAGGCCAATAAGCCCGCCAAGGTCTTTGACGTCCATTTTGTTGGAATGAAGCTTGCCGGAAAGAAGCGGTCGGTCTTTCCCGTTATTGTACACAACGTCACCGGCAAGGTCGCTGGTGCCAACGCTGCCATTGAAGGGGCCGAATGTCCATTTATCCGCATCTTTCACAAGATGACCATCAAGTTTGTATGACGGCGAGGGCGGGAAGGGAATGTGCATCAGGTAGAAGAGGTCAGCAAGGCTTGGCCCCTGCAAATGCAGTTTTGCATCAAGGTCTTTCAGCTGGATGGGATCAACGAAGGTGCCGTCAATGCTGAATATCGTTTTGCCGATTTCAATCTTCATCTGCAGCGGGAAGCGCTTTGACGTATCGCGCAGCAGTTCGAGCGAACCGCCCGTTGCTGTGAGAATAAAGTCCTTGCCTTCCAGCTTGCCAGTACCTTTGAAGTTAAAATTCTGGTCAGGACCGGCCTGCTCACCCTCCACGGTATCCATCGCAAGGTCCATATCCAGTTTACGTGGCGCGTTGCGGTAGGTGATATGGCCCTCTTTAACGCGGAGTAACCCGATAAGGGGCACGTCGCCCCGCTCGTGCGGCAGGGCTGCGTGCTGAACCATATTCGCGCTCGAGGTTGTGGGGAATTCCCAGTTGGCATGCGTTGCATCCATGCGCTCGAGGTTGAGCACGGGGTTAACGATGGTCAGCTCGGGAATTTCCAGACGCCCGAATAGGAACTTCCAGAAGTTGAAAGTCATATCGAGGCTGGCAACATCCAGCATTTCCGGGTTGCTGGCACCCTGCATATTAGTCAGGCGGATTTTTTCCAGATGTACTTCCGGGTAACGCCAGTGCCAGTGAATATCTGCCTTGCCTTCAATAGTGATTTTGCGGCCGAGTGACCCGCCGATTTTATCCGTGGCTTTGCCGACCAGATAAGCGACGGGGAAGAACAGGGCAAAGGCGATGACGACCATAGCAAGACCGCCGCCGATAATGCCGGCGTATTTCCAAAGCTTCCTGTTCTGGTAAAATTTTTCTGTCATGCCAATGTGATTAACCATTGGAAGAACAATAGGTTCCTGCTTTAACGCAATGCGGCCTTTATCGCGTCGACAAGGAAGTTTTTGCGGCTTTTACCCGCGATATCCAAATGCGGGTCGTCGTGTTGCTTCACCACTCCGGTTTCCTGCATGACCTGACCAACTGTCCATTTATCGAACCCACGCAGACGCGCTTCTTCGACGGAAGCTTTGGGAAACTCCACACCCTCGCCAAATGTGGCGGCCGGCGCTACGCCCTTGCGCGCAATCGCGATGACGGGGCGGTCGATAAAACGGCCATTTTCTTCAAAAATGCCGTTCTCGACGCTGATATAAATGTCCGCATCGGGAACCTGTTGCTGCGCGTCGCGTAAGCGGTTGAACGCACCGGAAAGCGTTTCCGCATTCATCGGCTGTTCGCTGACGCCGGATTTCGCTTTAACTGCAATGATTTCGACAGCGTTACCGAACGCTTCACGGCAGGCGGAGAGTTTAACGGCACTCGTTGATGCAAGAACGATTCTCATTTAAAAAAGATACCAAACGGTTATAATTATGGCAACCATATATACGGAGAAAATGTGAGCAGAGCCTTTGTGACGGAAGACGCAGGTGCCAACGCACCGGAACAGCTGCCCGAACGCCCCATCAGCGGTGAGCGTAACCTCGTCACGCGACGGGGGCTTTTGCTTATTGATCGGGAACTGGAGCGGCTGCACGCGGCCTACAGCGCTGAACAGGGGCGGGATGACAAAACCGTTTTGGCGCAAGTGATGCGCGACCTGAAATACTGGATATCGCGCAGCGCCACAGCCGAACTTGTTGAACCGGCCGCAGATGCTCGCGAAGTTCGTTTCGGGCATTGCGTGACGCTGGAAACAGATAACGATACAAAGCAGTTTTGCATCACCGGTCTTGATGAAGCCGATCCGGCCAAGGGTTATCTGTCATACATATCGCCGATTGCAAGGCTGATGCTCGGCCGCGCCGTTGGCGATATCATCGCACTGCCGCAAGGCGAAGCGGAAATTGTAAAAATCAGCCTGCCGGATCAGACCGCCATATAATCGGCATATTCTTTATGCTTGCCCAGCCAGGCCGCCGCATATCCGCAGACGGGAACGACCTTCAGCTTTTCATTTTTGACCTCATCCATCACCAGCGCCATCAGCCTGCCCGCAGCGCCTGTGCCGCGTAATTCGGCAGGTGCTTCGACGTAGTCGATATACAGCGTGCCTTCCAGCAGGCGGTAATTTGCGAAAGCGACGCTTTCGCCCACCAGCAGTTCATAGCGTTTCGCTGCAGTATTATTTTTGAAAACGTCATTCATTTTTTATCTCCTCAGGCTGTCATGTGGCGGTCGAAATACGCCGTTAGCTTTTGCGTCACCATTTCCGGGTCTACGCATTGGTTTATTTCCGACCGGACGGTATAAAATTCCGGCATATCGGCGCAGTACCAGCCGATATGCTTGCGGGCAATTAGTGTGCCGGTATGTGTGCCGTAGTGGCGCAGCATAGCATCGTAATGCTCGAGGATTGTTGCCAGAATTTCAAGCGGCGCGGGGGCAGGGGTATCAGCGCCTGAACGTAAATAATCCATGATCTGCCGGATAACCCAAGGGCGCCCGTAAGAACC
>JBBQWK010000076.1:0-7098 GCA_038210695.1 Alphaproteobacteria bacterium | reverse complement strand
AAGCCGGCGCCAAGCGCGTTCTGGTCTCCGCACCCTCCGCAGGCGCCGACAAGACTATTGTCTATGGCGTCAACCATGATGCGCTGACCAAGGATGACCTCGTTGTTTCCAACGCGTCCTGCACCACCAACTGCCTTGCGCCTGTTGCTTACGTCCTCGACAAAGCTGTCGGCATCAAGCACGGCTTTATGACGACGATTCACAGCTACACCGGCGACCAGAACACCGTCGACACGATGCACAAAGACCTGCACCGCGCGCGCGCGGCCGCCATCAACATCATCCCGACCTCGACGGGAGCTGCGAAGGCCGTCGGCCTTGTGCTGCCGCAGTTGAAGGGTAAGCTGGATGGCACATCGCTCCGCGTGCCGACGCCGAACGTTTCGGTTGTTGATTTCAAGTTCACCGCCAACCGCACGACGACGGTCGAGGAAATCAACCAGGCAATTATCGATGCCTCCACCAACGGGCCGCTGAAGGGGATTCTTGGCACCTACACCGAACCCCTCGTCTCCACCGATTTCAACGGCGATCCCCGCTCCAGCATCTTCGCGCTGAAAGAAACCAAGGTGATTGAAGGCACCTTCGTGCGCGTCCTCAGCTGGTACGACAACGAGTGGGGCTTCTCCAACCGCATGTCGGATACCGCCGTTGCCATGGCAAAACTGTAATAAACGGCTGATTCAGCTGCACTTTTCATCATCCCTCGCCCGCCAATCCACGACTCGTGGTAGAATGGTAGGTGAGGGATGAATATTTCGGGGTAATAAAATGGTCGATGGCGTCAGCTTTCTGAACACCGGGATTCCGACAGGCGGCAACGGCACAAGAGCAGATGCGTCACGCAGCGTCGTTGCCGATCCCAATACTGTTGTTCTCGCCGTGCCTGTAGCCGGTGCCAGCACACCCGCCGCACCCGATGACAGCACCAAAGTTTCCCTCCCGCAGCCCGCGAAAGAGCAGGCGTTTTCTCCCGCGACGCAAGCAACGCTATTGAAGACGCAGGAAGACCAGAATAGCAGCAGCACGCAAGCCCCGACCCGCACCAAGCAGGAAGTGACGGCTGCCGTCAAAACCTTTGACGATACGCAAGCCTTGCGCAATCAGGCCCCGCCCCAGCAGGAGCAAAAGCCCGAATACGCCACTGCCGGCGTCAAGGTCAACGTCTAGCAAATAATTTAAAGCTTAATGCGCGTTTTTGGCTGCCCGTGCGCGGCCGGCGACAATAAGCACGACCATGGCGGCAAGCAGCAGACCCGATGCCGCGAAACGGCTGAGGTCAAGCCCGCCCTTCTCCACCGGCTTGTCGAGGTAATCCCCCACCACAGCGCCCAGCGGGCGCGTCAGCACGAATGCCAGCCAGAACAGCCAGACGCGCGAGACTTTGGTAAATTTATAAAGCGCGGCGATAATGGCAAGCGCGGTGGAGAATACAACCGCGCTGCCGGCATAGCCAAAGCCCGCATCATCCGCCATCCAGTCGCCGAGCGCGGTGCCGAGCGTCTGGGAGAACATGATGGTCACCCAATAAAATGTTTCCACCTTGCGGGAGCGGATGTCGCTTGCCGAAATGGTGCCCATGGTTTTGTACCAGATGATGAGCGAGGCCGAGAGCAGCAGCGCCAGCAGCGTGGAGCCGCCGGCATAGCCGATGCCGAGCGAACGGTCGGCGAAATCTGCCATTGTGGTGCCGACAGTCGTCGTCGCAATCACCGTTGCCCAATACAGGAACGGGTGGAATTTGCTGGAGCGGATCTGAAAGAAGACCGCGATCAAGAACAGCACCGCGAAAATTGCCGTACCCACAAGATAGCCGAGGTTCATCGACATCGACACCGCATCGCCGCCGGTTTCGCCAAGCGTCGTTGCCGCAATCTTGATCATCCAGAACAAAAGAGTGACTTCCGGCACCTTGCTGAGAAGAGATGTCGCGGGCGTGGGGGCAGTGGTTTCGGTGGTCATCGGCATGCTTTCAGTAAAGGTTTGCGGCTGTAGAATTCAGCATAGCCTAGCAATCTTAGGTCATACTGAGCACGGAAAATAACCGAAATGGCCGGGCGCGGCGTACTCATGTTAAAACTTCCCGTATTATGTTATCCCGATGCCAGCATGCCCTTGATCGGTAACGAACCACTGCTTTAATATAGCCGCAAAAGAAGTGAACAGAACTTTTCCGAGGGAATGAAGCCATGCGCGTTACAGCCGAAGTCAAAAAAATCCTGTCGCATTATGAAAGCGACACGCCCGCCGTAAAAAACAACATCGCGCGCATGCTGATGACAGGCAAACTGGCCGGCACCGGCAAAATGGTTATCCTGCCCGTCGACCAGGGTTTCGAGCACGGCCCCGCCCGCTCCTTCGCCATCAACCCCGACGCCTACGACCCGCATTACCATTACGAGCTGGCGATTGAATCAGGCTGCAACGCCTATGCCGCGCCGCTCGGCGCGCTTGAATCCGGCGCCAATACTTTCCTTGGCGAAATCCCGACGATTTTGAAAATGAACAGCTCCAACAGCCTGATCGAAGCGAAAGACCAGTCGGTCAACGCATCGGTGCAGGACGCCGTGCGTCTTGGCTGCTCGGGTATCGGCTTTACCGTTTATCCCGGTTCCGAATTCATGCTGGAACAGCAGGAAGAAATTTCGGCGCTGTCGGAAGAAGCGAAATCCTACGGCATCGCCACCGTGCTGTGGTCCTACCCCCGCGGCGGCAAAGTCACCGCTGCCGGCGAAACCGCCATTGATATCGTCGCCTATGCGGCGCATATGGCGGCACAGCTTGGCGCGCACATCATTAAAGTGAAACTGCCGACCGACCACCTTGACCTACCGGAAGCGAAAAAAGTTTACGAGCAGTATAAAATTCCCGTCTCGACGCAAGGCGAGCGCGTGCGCCACATCATGAAATCGGCCTTCAACAACCGCCGTATCGTCGTCTTCTCCGGCGGCGCGGCGAAAGGCGAAGAGGCTGTCTACGACGACGCCCGTGCGATTTATGAAGGCGGCGGCAACGGCTCCATCATCGGCCGCAACTGCTTCCAGCGCCCGCGCGATGAATCGCTGAAAATGCTCAACAAGATCATGGATATTTATCTCGGCAAGGTGAAATAAGGCGATCCCGTTGACCAGCAACATTCCAGACGCTCCCGGCTGCCAGCTCTATATCATCACGCCCCCGAAACTCGTGCCCGAAGCCTTCGCGCCGCATCTCGAGCGCGCGCTGGATGAAGGCAATGTCGCGGCCCTGCAGCTGCGGCTGGAGGAAGCGAATGACGAGCAGTGGCTTGATGCCATCGGCCGGCTGATGCCGATCGCGCAGGACAGGGGCGTTGCCTTTCTCATCAACAACCATGTGGAGCTTTGCGCCAAAACCGGCGCGGATGGCGTGCACCTTGGCATCCACGATATGCGCATCACCGATGCGCGCAAAATGCTGGGGCCGGATAAAACCATTGGCGCGTCCTGCCTTGATTCAAAACACCTTGGCATGACGGCGGCGGAACAGGGCGCGGATTACGTGAGCTTCGGCCCCTTCTTCACCGCCCGCTCCCCCTATTACCCGCAGGAAAACTACGCGCCGAAATATATGGTCTCGCCGAATATTCTGACGTGGTGGAGCGCGATCATGGAAGCGCCCTGCATTGCTGCCGGCGGCATCAAGCCCGCCAACTGCCGCGACCTTGTGAAGGCCGGGGCAGACTTTATCTGCGCGTCGACATCGATCTGGGAATACACCGGCGGCGCGGCCGCCGCGATCCGCGAATTCCAAGAAGCCATGGGCCACCTGCCGGCACAAGCAGCGGGTTGAACCCGATAATCTATAATATATTCTGGGGATTATTGCTCAAAACGCAGTTTCTGCGCTTTGATAGCAATGCAACCTTCGACTAAGTATATGTATGTCACACCGCCGGGGCATGGCTTCCAATAGTTTATCGTGCCAGCAAAAGCGTTCTCCTGCATACTATCAAGATCATTGATATGCACAATTGATTGAACTTCTTCAAATATTATTAATGCGCGCTGCCGGATACGGCTATTAACTGCATCTAAAAAGAATTCAACACTGATTGTGATTTTTTTAACGGCATAATCAATGTTCGTACTTATCAGCAACGCATCGTGAAGTTCGAATTTGTCCAACTCTGCCAATTTTTATTTGCCGGGCTTGCGCTGCGGTTTCAGCACCTTGCTCAAGTCCATTTTATCCAGCTGCTCCAGCGCCGTGACGACGCTTTCGGGCGGCTGGCCGCCATTGGCTTTGATAATGCCGGCGACGTCTTTATACGCGTCGCGGAGACCGGCGGTTGCGGGGTATTCCCTGTCGCCAAGCTTGAAGGTTTCATCTGCCATGATCATTACTCCTGCTGTTTCCAACAGGATACGCCCGAAAACTTAATATTTTGATTAAATCGAGCAATATCAGCGTGTTAGAACGGGCGACGCCTGCACCAGATCGATGTTTTCCGCGCCGGTCGCCAGCATCACCAGCCGGTCGAGTCCCAGCGCGTTGCCGCTGCAGGGCTGAAGGCCGTGATCGAGCGCATCGAGAAAATCTTCATCCACCGGATAATCATCGCCGTAGAT
The DNA here is from genome assembly GCA_038210695.1 of Alphaproteobacteria bacterium. Classification (GTDB taxonomy): domain Bacteria; phylum Pseudomonadota; class Alphaproteobacteria; order Micavibrionales; family UBA2020; genus JAPWJZ01. The sequence goes on along the minus strand of JBBQWK010000076.1, from coordinate 2,509 downwards.
TTTTTTTCGCAAGGCCACGTCATGGTTGAAGCGCTCCCGCTGCACTGCTGCATCCGTCAGTTCGCCGAAGGCATTGGCAAGCTCGATGCCGCAAACATACACCTCGAAGCGTTCCGCGAAGCGGCCATCTTCCGGCTTCGGTCGCGACAGGGCCGCCATGGAAACAGGGTAATCGTAAATGAGGGACGCCGCGCCGACGCCCAAATTCGGCTCCACTTTTTCCATGAGGATTTTCAGCAGCGCATTTTCCCAGTCATCCAGCGGCGAGACATAAACGCCGATGCGTTTTGCCTCCGCCACGATATGCGCAAGATCACAAAGGTTGTTTGAAATATCAACATCGGCATATTTTTTGAGCGCGTCGACGACAGTGATTTTTTCGAACGGCGCGGCGACATCGCAGGTTTTGTCTTTGACCCGCATCGGCTGCTTCACCACATGGCGCAGCAAATCTGCCGTTTCATACATCATGTCTTTATAGTCCATGCCAAGCTGGTACCATTCCAGCATGGCGAATTCCGGGCTGTGCCAGCGGGAGCCTTCGGCGTTGCGGAAGACTTTAGCCAGCTGGTAAATTTTCGGCAGCCCCGCAACCAGCAGTTTTTTCATCGCGAATTCGGGGCTGGTGTGCAGGTACAGCGTATCGCGGCGCTGCATATCGGCGGAGACCAGTTCGGTGCGGAAGGCCTGGATATGCGGCTCCATGCAGGGCGCGACCTGCAGGGCGGGCGTTTCAACTTCCAGATAGCCGCGCGCATTGAAAAAACTGCGCACCTCGGCAAAAATCCGCGCGCGCGCTTCAAGATAGGGAATTTTGCGGGCGAAAGGCTCCGGCTGCCACCAGTTGCTCATGGGTTCAGCTTGAATTTCTGCTGTTTGGCTTTTTGCTGCAGCTGGCTTTGGCGCGTTTCGGCCGACAGCGCCTGCGCTTTCGGCAAAGCGGCCAGCAGGCCGCGCACTTCGGGAGTCGTCGGCGTATTCGCGGCATCCGCAAGATCAATGGCGGATTTTCCGCTCGCGTCCTTGATCGTCGGGTCAGGCTGTTTCCACAGCAGTGCCGTCATGAGGCGATTGCCCTCCCCCGCCAGCATCAGCCGCGTCGCTTCATGCATCGGGGTCGAGCCATCGGGAAAGACTTCATCGAAATTTGCACCGGAGGCGACGAGCAGCGTGGCTAAAAAATAATCCTTCAGCCGCAGCGCCAGATTGAGCGGTGACACGCCATCCGCATCGCGCGCGTTCAGGTCGGCCTTGTTGTTGCAGAAGGCAATGAATATAACGCGCCGCGCCGACGTTTCGGCGTCGCCCTCCGCGCCTGCCGCCGTGCGCTCGATCAGCGTAAAAATCATCGGCCGTCCCAAGGCGTCGGGCCCGTTCGGGTCTGCGCCCGTTTTGAAGGCCTCGACGGCGGCCATCAGGTCATCCGTTTCAACGGCTTGCAGCAGCGATTTCGGCTCCATCAGCGCGGCCCCTTGGGGGCAAAGCGGACGGTTTTGACTTTAACGGGCGCGGCAGACCCCGTGAATGCCTTTGATGCTTCGGTGGCGATGAAGGCATCCCGCAAACGCCGTTCCACAACTTCTTTGCCTTCGGCGAAGCTGGCCATGGCCGTCACGATAATTTCAGCATCGGGCCACTGGCCGACATAGGACTTCGCCTGCTCGTAAGGCGTGCGGCCTTCGGCATTGGGCGATGCATTGGCATCTGCGCCGTTATTGAGCAGAAACAACACGCGCTCCGCTGTGTGGTCTTTCAGGTCCATGTTAATGGCGGCGTGCAGCGCGCACATTTTTTTGTCGCCCACATTCAGGTTGGGCTTGGCACCGTTATCAAGCAGCAGTTTCGCCAGTGGAAAATTCTTCTCCAGCAGCGATGCCGTCAAGGGCAGCACACCGTCGTCATCCGGCAGGTTGGGGTTGGCTTTGTGAACCAGCAGCAGGCGCACCATGTCTTCATTGCCGGTGGCGGCCGCGTGGTAAAGCCCGCTGCGGCCAATGCTGTCGACGGCGTTGGGGTCGGCATGCTCGGCGATATAATCCGATACATCGTCAAGGCTGCCGTTCATCACGGCCTTCAGTAAAAATTTGTCCATCGTGCCGCGCATGTTACTGCAACCTTTGTTTAATGTCGGGGTCGAGCGAGCCCATGAATTTTTCGACCGCGGCGGTGTAGTCACCATCGGTGCCGAGGTTTTTGTTGATGGCGCCGTGATTCAGCGGCTGTTCCAGCACGGTGGCGCGTACGCCGAGTTCATTCGACTTATCCGCATATTCATGCGCCGGCGGGCAGGAATCTTTCCGGTTGGAGGAGCAGACGCCGAGCCACGGCAGCGAATTTTCCGACAATTGGTGGAACGGGGAAACTTTCTTCCAGAAGGTTTCATCGCTGCCGAAAGCTTCATCGTAAAACGGCTGATGCTTCGCGGTCATTTTGGAGACAGCATTAATCGCCGCGCTGTCGAGGGACACGGTGCCGAGCCATGGCGCAACCCCGAGGGTCGCCATATCCG
>JBBQWK010000075.1:0-7111 GCA_038210695.1 Alphaproteobacteria bacterium | reverse complement strand
GTGAATAAAAATCATGCCGCCGGGGCTGACATGGCGTTTTTTTGCCTGCGCAACGTCATCCGCATCAGGATACGAGATGCGCAATGATTTGTGGTACTCGCTGTTTTCATTTCGCGAGTCGATGGTGTAGTTGCCCTCCGGCGTTTTGCCATCGCCTTCTTCGGTTTTTTTTCCCACAGGCTCCCAGCCCAGAACAATCTGGTAGCTGCGCAGAATTTCGCCTTTGGCGTCCAGCAGGTTCATGGTGCGGCGCGCCTTGAAGATCTCGATTTTGGCAATATCTTCCGGCTTGACGGTCGCGGGGAACAGCGGAGTCTTGGCAGGTTTGGCATTCGGGCTGATAGGTTCCGCGCCCGCGGGGACGGTGGCAAAAAGAACAGTCGCGAGCAGCAGGGAAAAAATAAGGTGTTTCATATCTCTAGGATATGAATTTTAAGCCTGTCAGGCAATCGGCTTTTAAGCGTGCAGCGATGCGCCTTCGTCATCAAGGCCAAGGTTCTGGGGCAGCCGGCCAAGGTGACGGCGTCGTAACAGAATATAACTGGCCATCATGATATTGGTGCAGCCCAGCACGAGGGGGTAGAGCCAAGTGGAGAGGTTATAGTTTTCGATGGCGAGGATGGAGAAAATGCTGCCGAAGGAGGAAATCACGTAACCGACCGCCGTCTCCTCCTTCGGTTTATGCCAGACCTTGCGGATTGTCGGGATATAACCCGATGTGTCGATAAAGCAGACAAGCAGGACAGACCATACGGGCGTCTTGGTGATGATCCAGAGGGGAATGGCAAGCAGCGCGACGCCGAGCGTAATCCAGTCAATGCGCTTGATATTACGCTCCCCGCGCTGCCAGCCGAGGATGACGATGATGTAACACGTCGCCGCGCCAAAGCCGCGCACCCATGCACCGGGTCCTGCGCCTTCAGCCACTTGCGCCGCAAAGCCGATGCTGGAAATAACCGCCCAAATCAGCCATGAAAAAGAGTGGGGCCGCGTATGGCCACGAAAGATGCTGTTGAAATAGACGCCACGGGAAAAAACGACCAGGGAAAGAGCGACAATGGCGTAGATGTGCTTGCTGTCTAACGCCATTGTCGCCGTCCGTTAACTGATCAGAAGCGCAGAACTTTTACACGTTCGACTTGCGAGATGCCGGCAATTGCGGCGATCACAGGCTCGGGGATGTAACCGTCGACCGAAATCAGGGCGATGGCCTTGTCTTTGCCGGGAATGCGGCCGAGATTGAAGTCGGAGATGTTGATTTTTGCATTGCCCAAAATCGTGCCAACCGCGCCGATAAGGCCCGGCTTGTCGAGGTTGAGGACGTAGAGCATTTCCTTGCCAAGCGCGCTTTCCGTCGGCACGCCGTCCATATCGACGATGCGGGGGTGTTCGCCGCCGAAGATCGTGCCGGCAAAGGTGTTTTCGCCATCTTTGCCTTTAACGGTCACGCGGATTAGCGTTTGGTAGTCTTTCGCTTTTTCGCGTTTCGTTTCGGCGATAGTGATGCCGCGCTCTTTGGCGCGTGCAGGGGCGGAAACGGTGTTGACGCCTTCCATAGAGGGCTTCAGAAAGCCCGAGAGGACGAGGGCGGTGAGGGGTTTCGTGTTAAGGCCGGCAACAAGGCCTTCATAAACGATTTCGATTTCTTTTGCTTCCGTGGTCGCCAGCTGGCCTGCGAAGCTGCCAAGCTGTTCGGCAAGCTTCATGTAGGGCTTCAGCTTGGGCGCATCTTCCGCGCTGACCGAAGGCATGTTCACGGCGTTGGAAACCGCGCCCTGCAGCAGGAAGTCGGACATTTGCTCGGCCACTTGCAGCGCCACGTTTTCCTGCGCTTCGACCGTGGAAGCGCCAAGGTGCGGGGTGCAGACGACTTTGGGGTGGTTGAACAGCGCGTTTTCTTTGGCGGGTTCGGTTTCGAAAACATCGAGCGCGGCGCCGGCGACATGGCCGCTATCAAGCGCTTCTTTCAGGTCGGCTTCAACGATAAGGCCGCCGCGTGCGCAGTTGATAAGGCGGACGCCTTTTTTCATCTTGGAAATCGCTGCTTTGTTGATGATGCCCTTGGTGCTTTCCGTCATCGGGGTGTGGATGGTGAGGAAGTCGGCGCGCTTGAACGCGTCTTCCAGCTCGACCTTTTCAACGCCCAGTTCAATCGCGCGTTCGTTGGAGAGGAACGGGTCATAAGCGATGACCTTCATTTTCAAGCCAACACCGCGGTCGGCGACGATCGAGCCGATGTTGCCGCAGCCGATGACGGCAAGAGTTTTGCCGTAAATTTCCTGACCCATGAATTTGGTTTTTTCCCATTTGCCGGCATGGGTCGAGGCGTTCGCCTGCGGAATGTCGCGGGCAAGCGCCATCATGAGGGCGATGGTATGTTCGGCAGTGGTGATGGAGTTGCCGAAGGGCGTGTTCATAACGACAACGCCGGTCTTGGTGGCAGCAGGCACATCGACGTTATCAACGCCGATGCCGGCACGGCCGATGACTTTCAGCGCCTTCGCGCCGCTTAAAATTTCGGCGGTGACTTTGGTGGAGGAGCGAATAGCCAGACCATCGAAATCTTTAATCAGCGCCGCGAGTTCTTCGGGTTTCAGGTCGGTCTTAACCGTCACCTCGACGCCGCGATCCTTGAAAATCTGTTCCGCCTGCGCGCTCATTTTGTCGCTGATAAGGACTTTGGGCTTGGCTGTCATGGGTTTATTGCTCCTTCAAAACTGATGGAACATGATACGCCGCTATTGAATCCCCGCAAGCTCGCTCTTTGCTGCGGCGCACAAATAAAAGATTCCGAAAGCCCACGGGTTCATTTGGCTCATTATTTGTCGAAATATTGTAAAAAAGGGTAATTTTGCGGTACGTAAGTCTTCGGTTACGGAAATTATAGGTGACGAAAAAGGCCAAAAGAGTATATTGGCGTCATAGATTCAATCCGGAGACTCCACATGCTTGATGCCCCCACATCCTTCAAAGCAACCTTCAACACCGCCGCTGAAAAGGTCGTCAATTTTGATGAGTACCGTTTCAAGAAGCAGGATCTGCTCTGGGAACAGTCAACGATTGCCGAGCGCGTATTTGAAGCCTTTGTGAATTTCCCGCACAGCATGATGCTGTTTGTACGCCGCGGTTTTGGCGAAGCGTACGACTTCCTGAAAACACGCAAAGAGCCGGAAGGCACAATGTATACCGATTTCCTCACGGGCGATTTGTACCTTGACCGCGCCACGGTGAAATCCGACATCGACTATGCGAAGAAGCATGGCCTCGGCGCGAAGTTTCAGGCGAAAGCCGCGCGCGTTGCGGAGCAGGCGTTTGATGAATGCCGCGACTTCGGCGTTCTTGTGAAAACGGGCCAGCTGAAACCGGTTGTGCGCTGATTTTAATTATTTACGCGTATGCAAAAGTGCGGGCGTCCTGATGGCGCCCTTTCTTTTTGCCCGTAATGTCGCGAATATTCTCGCAGAAGGTTTTCTGGCGCGCGGCTCTGGCAATCTGTGCCTGCGTCATTTTTGTTTCTGCATAACTGGCTTCCAGTTTTGGTGCCAGATGCGGCGCACTGAAAAGACGGGAGATTAGCCCGCCGCCTGCGTCCTTGAATCCCGTAACGCCCAGAACTCGCGCTTCGTACTTCGTTAATTTTGCATGCCATTCACCATGCCCGTCGACATCTTTATTCATGCGGTAAACCGTGCCGCCGTCCTTGTCGCGGGCATTCGGGTTGATGATGCAGACGGTATTTGAGGGCGGGTGATAGGCATAAATCAGGTTGCCGCGGGTATGCACCGTACGCGTTTCCTGACTCGTCAGTACCATGTATGCATGCTCGACCAGGCTTTGCGCACTGCGAATGCGCTGCGGCTCGCCCATTTTAGGATCGGTGAATTCACGGTTTTTTAGGTGATGCTTGGAATAAGCATGTGAATGTTCATTGGCAATGGTCTCCGCAATCATACGGGCGACTTTATGATAGTAGCCTTTTTGATTGCTTCCCATACCGTCATCCCGCCGGGAAAGTTGTTTCGCGATATTTCCCGAGCTTTTCAGACAGCGCGGTAATATCGGGCGGCGTCATACCAAGCTGCTCCGCGCCGCCAAGGTCGCCATAAAATTCTTCGGCGTATAAACTCAGCTTTTCCAAATCGAACATGTCGAGGTTGGAAAGGCGCAGATTAATCCCGTCTTTCTTGTCATCCTGATGTGTCGACAACAGGTCGTTCAATTCACCAAGCCGCGCGATATCGAGCTGGAGGATGGAGGGATCGACTTCTTCAAAATTTTCATGCGCGCTGCGCGTGATGCTTTCCAGCTTTGTAAACACATCTTTTGGCAGCCATAAATCGGCGACGCGCTCGCGTAACGCATGCATTCGCAGCTGGTATTGCTTGTCGTCCATTTCTAAACCTCTGACAACAATATACTAAAGCAAAAAGCTTAATTTTGGTTTAGGGGCGCAGGCCCTTGTTTTTCAGGTACTTAACCATGCGATCGGGGAAATCGCTGATAATGGTGTCAATATGCGGCGCAATGGCAGGGTCGTTCAACTTCTTCTCTAGACCTTTGTCGCGGGCGGGGTCTTTCATCGTCCAGATCATGATTTTGGCTTGGGGAAAGTAGCGGCGGATTGTTGCAATGGCGCGGGCGTTCAGTGCGCCGCCAGTCATGACAAAGTAATCCGGCGCGGCATCCTGCGCCGTTTTACCGCGCAGCGTCCTCCCGCTCAGATGGTCATAGCGGCTGAGGTTGCCTTTTAGCCACGGGTACATGCGCTTGTCGCGCAAGTCCTGCCGCGCGAAAATCAGCCCGCGCTTGATCTCAGGTGCCAGCTGTTTCGCCTTGGCGATAGACCCATGGTCGAAGGAGGTGAGGATTATTTGATCGCGTGTAATTTTGCCGGCCGCAACGGCCTTGTCTATTTCCGCCAACGTCGGCTCCAATGCGCCGTGGCCTTTAAGTTCAATATTAATTGTCTTGCCGGGGTGGCCGGCGGCGAGAGTGAATAAAGCCGCAAGGCTGGCGAAGGGAGCGTTCTTTTTCAGCTGCAGCTTTCCGACTTCAGCAGCCGTCATTTGGTCGACGCGGCGGTCACCTGCCAATTTCGCTGAAGCGCGGTTGAGGTGACGTTTCAAGGCGGAGGTAGAGCGCGAGAAAAGATGAGGGATATTAAAGCTGCGCAGCTCATGGCAGAGGAAAACCGTTTTATCTGACGACACAACAGCGTCGGTCTCGATGCCGTCGGAATCTTTAAAGGCAATGTCAAAGGCGGGCACAGAGTTTTCGTCAAAAGTCTTATGCTGGCGAACGCCCCTGTGCCCGAGAACCTTGATCATCAGGCGGCTTTTGCCTGTTCCATGGACTTGATGTCGTTATAAGCCCAGTCAATCCATTCGAGGCATGATTTAATATCTGCCGTTTCGACTGTCGCGCCGCCCCAGATACGGAAGGAGGGCGGAGCATCGCGGTGATTGGCAACCTCGTAAGCCACGCCTTCTTTATCCAGGAGGGTTTCGACCGACTTGATCACTTTGCGCTGAGTTTCTTCGTCTTTGGAATTCAGCCAGCTGTCAGTAACTTTGAAGCAGATAGAAGTGTTGGAGCGGATATCGGCGCGCTCCGGCAGGAAATCCGCCCAGTCGGTTTTATCGATCCACTGCTCGACGGCTTTCAGGTTCGCGTTTGTGCGCGACATAAGCCCTTTCAGGCCGCCGAGACCTTCCGCCCATTTCAGTGCATCGAGGCAGTCTTCGACAGCGAGCATAGAGGGAGTGTTGATCGTTTTGCCTTCAAAAGGCTCCTCGACCAGTTTGCCGCCTTTGGTGAGGCGGAAGACTTTCGGCATCGGCCAGGGCGGGTTGTAGCTTTGCAGACGCTCGACTGCGCGGGGAGACAGGGCAAGCATGCCGTGCGCCGCTTCGCCGCCGAGGACTTTTTGCCAGGACCAGGTGACGACATCGAGCTTGTTCCAGGGAAGATCCATCGCGAAAACAGCAGATGTCGCATCGCAGATGGTCAGGCCTTTGCGATCATCTTTAATCCAGTCGCCATTCGGGACGCGCACGCCGGAGGTCGTGCCGTTCCATGTGAAGACGACGTCGCTATCGGTATCGACCTGCGACAGATCGGGGATTGAGCCGAAGGGCGCTTCAAAAGTGCGGACGTCAGACAGCTTCAGCTGTTTCACAACGTCGATCACCCACATTTTGCCGAAGACTTCCCAGCCAAGAACATCAACGCCACGGGCGCCGAGCAGCGACCACATGGCCATTTCAAAGGCCCCGGTATCCGAACCCGGCACGATGGCGAGGCGGTAATCTTTCGGCATGTCGAGGATAGCTTTAGAGCGCTCGATCACTTCCGCGAGTTTTTTGACGCCGAGGGAGGCGCGGTGGGAGCGGCCCACAGGCGTGCCCTTCAGGGCCTCGACGGACCAGCCGGGACGCTTGGCGCAGGGGCCGGAAGAGAAATTGGGACAGCCAGGTTTACTGACGGGTTTTTGCATGGACACACTCCTTTGAAATCAGATACACAACAGAATATTCACCGATCTGGTCGATTGGTAAAGATAAAGTATGGCGAAATCAAGATTTTTAGGGAAAATATGCCGGAAACAGTTATCACAGTGGTTGCCGCAAACGAGGGCGCGCTCGATGCGGGCACCGAGCGACAAATTATGACTATTGTGAAGGGGGAAAGCGTTGAGCACGCTCAGATACATTCTCTGCACACCGGCAAAGTGCTTGAGATTACACTGGGCGCGCTCAACGGTAATCTAACGGAGCGACTTAGAAACAAGTTCCAGACTTTTTCGAATTTTGATTTTTTCCTTCAACCCAATGATTTGTTTCGCAAAAAAAAGCTTCTCGTCGCCGACATGGATGCGACGATGATCGAAGGCGAGACTTTGGACGAGCTTGCGGGGCAGTTTGGCCTGAAAGATATGGTCGCGCCCATCACCGCCGCCGCCATGCGTGGAGAGATTGATTTCCATGAAGCCTTACGGATGCGCGTGAAACTGCTGGCAGGTATTCCGGCAGAGGCAGTATTCGAAATGGTGCCGAAGGTACGCTTTTCGAAAGGCGCGGCAACGCTGGTAAAAACCATGAATCGCTACGGC
>JBBQWK010000074.1:0-7311 GCA_038210695.1 Alphaproteobacteria bacterium | reverse complement strand
ATATCGGCGCGCCAGACGCGAGGCTGGTCGGTGCCGAGCAGCGAGACGACCAGCGCGTTGTTGACGATTTTCGCGTCGACGTCTTTCTGGGTGAAGGCGAACATCATTTAGCTCCTTACTTGAAGTATTTCCGGCCACCGGCCGATTTGTCGAGTTCCGGAATGGCACGGCCCGCGGGGCCCTTCATATAGCTTTCGAGGCCGCGGATGGATTCATCAAAGCGCGGCGTCGGGATTTTTTGTCCGGCGATCAGCTCGTTGGTGTAATGCACCATCGCGCCCGAAGCTTCGGCGCAATAGGATTTGCGGCCAAGGTTGTTGAGCGGATACCAAAGGGTTCTATCCACGCCGCGCAGCCAGATGAATTCGGCCGGCGCCAGAACCCCGCCCTCCTCCCGCGCGCGCTGCAGGCAGCGCATCATGGCGGTGGTTTCATAGGCGTGCATATCGGCGAACTTGCGCAGCGCGACGCCCTGCTTGGGGTTTTTCAGCACGGCTTTAATTTTTGACTTCAGCGAGGCCGAGGGACGGAAACCTTTTTCCGCGCTCCATGAATCGGAGAGCAGGTTGATCATCTCGACGCTTTCTTTGCGTTTGCGCACCATCTTCAGCGCGCAGGCGGCGTAGAGACCCTGGCCGTAAAGGGGCAGCTTTTCCGGCCCCAGCCAGCGGCGGCCCAGCTGTTCGGCCATGGCCTGATAGGCGCGGTTATAATCGATCTGCCCGTTGACGAGAGAAATTTCGTGGTACGACATCCATTCTTCGGGCGATAGCTGTTCCGAGAACAGCGGCAGTTGTGCCGGCACGGGCTGGCCGGGCGCACGGAAGGGCAGCTTGCGCGGATCGAACTTGATGAAGGGGCGGATGGCGGGGAAAGATTTTGATTGTTCCTGCAGAAGCGTTTCAAGACCCATGCGGCGCTTGTACTGCGTGCCGGGGCCGCGGAAAATAATGGCGACGACCATCACGCTCATGATGGCGAGGAAGACAACGCGCAGCGGCTGTACCGCCACAACGGTCGTACGCTTCAATACATCGACGGTAATATCGGGAACGGCCATTTTCGGCAGGTAGCTGCGCCAGCTGCCCACGGTTTCCGAACCCCAGGAGGTGACAGACGCCGTCTTGTCGCCGAACAGGGCGTAATCGAGGTAAAGCTCGCCGATGCGGATGCGGGACAGCGCCCAGGTCAGCTGGTAATGGAAGAAGTGCCAGATCACCCAGGCGAGACCGCCCACGATGAAGCAGACGGTGAACGTCATGATGAAATCTTCATGCGGACTTTTCTGCTGCGACACGCTTTAAAACTTTCCCCTGAAAAGCGGCATCATCGGAATATCATCCTGATATATTAACACATATCGCTTTGCCGCCTAGAGTTTCAATCCCGACCTTTATATATAGGCGGTAAAGCGACGGACGACTCTTCAAGGCTATCTGATTTTCATTGAGAATAAATAAACGCCATTATGTATTGCGCGCTTATCGCCCGTTTATTGGCGCATTTATTGATGCTCTATGCAAAAAAGAGCTTATTTCCACGGAAAAATTCCTGTATTCTCCCCGTTATTAGTGCCGACGTAGCACAGCGGTAGTGCAGCGGTTTTGTAAACCGAAGGTCGGGAGTTCAATCCTCTCCGTCGGCACCATTCACCCCTTTATCAGCCTTATATTTCAGCAGCTTATGCACTTCTCTGCCGATTTGATTGGACAGAGCGGGCATTCGCTGTTTATATATGGCAAATAATTTAATCAATAAAAAAACAAGGGCGTGTAAAAAAATGAGCGTTATTTCCGGATTTTTTAAACAACTGGCGGCAAAAATCGAAGACCCGACGCAAAGCGCCTTCGCCTTGAGCGAGGCCCTCAACGCCGATCCCACCCGCACCGGCAGCGATGTGCGCAAGGCGCAGGCCGAACGGCTGACCGACCCTGACGCCAAGGCAGCGCTGCTGCTGGAGGGCCTGAGCAACGACGGCAAGAAGCTGGCGACCTCCCTGCTCCGCATCGGCGCCAGCATGTCCATCCAGTCCGAATTCACCGCCGCCAGCGGCGACAAGCGCCCGTCCATGAATTTGTCCGTGCGCCACAACGGCCAGAACCTGCTGGACTTCAAGGCCTCGGCATCAGAAGGCGGGTACTACCTCGAGATCGAGGAAAATTCTGCGGGTGGCGCCTTCTCCCTCTCGATGAACAACAACCTGCCGGTGGCTACTTTTGAGGAGGTCGAGACGCGCCTTGCCAAGAATCTCGACTCCACCTTCCGTATTCCCAAAGACCAGGCGAAGGGCGCGATGCAGATGATTGCGCGCAACTTATAAGGCTTAAATACCCTAAATCGCGGGTATTTATTCCATAACACAATAATATTATATCGTTTTCTGACTCTTCCTTGACATTTCCTTATGCCGTTGTTATATTCATAATAACAACGGCATAGAGGGAAGGGCACATAAACGATGGGACGTCTTCAGGAAGCATTTAACGATATTTTCTCCATGGACCGCATCAAGGGAGCTGCCATGGGCGCTTCGGCGGGCTATGTACTCACCGCCGGCAACCCTGTTGGCGCCCTGCTTCTTGGCATTACCGGCGCGATGATGGGCGCTGAATCCCTCAAGGAAACCTTCCAGTCGGCCGTGATGGGCCGCGAGATGGCGCTGTCCACCGTGCCAGCCCTCGCCAAGAGGGTTTTGAGCCGCTGACGGCTCCACAACAGCTTCTCCAACGATAAAGGCCCGCACTCCTCCAAAGGCGGGCTTTTATTATGCCTGCTTTGAGGTATCATAATACAACATTTTGCTTGCATTTGTTATGGCAAATATTATATGATTTCCTATCGCTTTCACCCGACTAAAATCAGCGGACAGAAGGAATCGCCATGACGAAGAATACGATGAAGAAAGTGGCGGAGATTCTGCGCCCCGGCACCCTGCGCCAGAAGCAGGAACAGATTGACCATTTCCTGACCTCGGGCCTCAGCCTGCTCTATAGCGGCGATGTGGCGTGGAAGATGGTGCTGAAGGATGAAGACAAAACCCTGAAGGGCGACGCCGCCAGCATCGATGAAGCCTTCAGCCAGATCCGCTCGGTCATGGAAGAAATTTTAAAGCATACCTCGCCGGACAGCGCGGTCAGGCTGGCGGTAAAAGAAAAGGCGTAATGCCTATTTCGATTTCAGCGTGACGACGCCGGCATATTTCACAATCGGCGTATCGTCGTTCTTCAATGTCTTGTCAAAAAATTAGATGCTGTACTTGATGATTTCATCATGCGTTTCGCTCATCAGCCCCGTCCAGCCGAAGTGGCCGGTTTTATCCAGTTCCACATAATAGCCATGCGGCGTCTGGTCGAAGGCACCACCCTGCTGCCGCAGCGAGGGCGTGATGCCAAGGTCGCGCGTGCCGCCTTGGTACATCACAGGCACGGAAATATTTTTCAAGGTTTCGTCCGCGATAAACGGCGCGCAGTACGGCGAGAGTGCGAGGATCGATTTGATGCCCGGCATCGTCCATTTTTTCCACGCGCCGCCCAGCCCCAGCACCGTATAGCCGCCCAGCGAATGCCCCGCGAGGCCGACGTTATTCCAGTCGATGCGCTTTGACCAGATGCGGTCATTGTGCAGCGATTTATACACCGACTTGATATCATCGGCACGGTTGACATAGGTATTTTCCGTCCAGCCGTCGACCTTGCGGAAGGCCTCCACCGGCGGCTTCATATTACCGAAGCCGCAGGAATTATCTTCATGATCGGGCGCGACGACGACATAGCCATGGGCCGCCAGACCTTCCATTAAAAATGTGCTCTGTGTTTTGCAGCCATGAAAGCCATGCGAAAAAATAATCAGCGGGGCCGGCAGCATCTCCGACGGCGGCAGCCAATACGCAACGGTAAGCCCCGCCAGACGTGTCACCGATGCATGCGGCTCCTCAACCGCCCTGTCCGTCTCCGTCGTATTCTCCCGCGGCGCAGGAGGATTTTGGATGCGGCTTTTCAGATTGTCGAGAAGGCCGGCTTGGGCGGGAAGCGCGAAGGCAAGAAACAGAATGGCAAAAAGAAAAATTTTGAGACGCATTTTAAATCCTTCAAAATTAATACCAGCTTACGCCGCAAGCTCCTGCGTTTCCGCCGCTTCCTTGATTTGGCTTTTAAGCTGCAGGGCGGCCAAGGCGTAGCCGCCATCGGCGCCGTCGACGAAGTGGAAATGGTCGTGGCCGTAATCAAACACGAGGCAGGTCATGAGCGCGGCGGGGGCGGCGTGGAGGCCGTAGAAAATTTTTGCATCGGCGCGCAAAGATTCAAGATATGCGGTGAGGTTTTTCTGCTGTTCCTTTGTCACGTCCATCACAAGGCGCAGGGCGTTATCGAACTTGATGAAGTCGGTGTGGCGCGCGGTTTCCTCGCGATATTTTTTACCGTCGAAATCGCCGGCCTTTCTGCCGGTGGCAAGGCAGAGAATGCCCGTCCAGCACAGCAGCAGGACGCCCGAAATATATTTCAGCCGCGCCAGTGCGCCCATGCCATGGGTGCGGACGCGGGTTTCGCCTGCAATGCCGGCGGCGGTGGCGCTGACCTTCAGGTTTTCCGCCGCCGCGGGTTTCCAGCCATCGCTGTGGCCGCAGATATCACTAACTTGCTGCAGAATGCCGGTATAAAGCGCGGCATTGGCCGCTTCATCCACGCCGCGCGCCATAATGATAAGGGAAACATCTGCGCCATTGCGGCTGTGCAGCGGCTGCCAGCGGCATTCCAGACCGTTGAAGTTTGCTTCCTTCGCGTTCAGCTGTTCTGTGGTGAACAGCTTGGTCACATCATATGCGCCGCCATCGGCTTTATCCTTGATGAGTTTTTCGGCCAGCGTCACGCCTTCGCCGGAAAGCGCGGCCTGATAAATGGCGGCAGCGGTTTCGGTTTTGGCAACGCGGACGGGCGCGTTTTTAGCGGCAAGGTCACCGATGCAGACGACACCGACGCGCATGTCCAGCTGGAAGGCATCCCGCGCCATGTCGCGCGTGCCGTTTAAGGCTTGCGCCACTTCCAGCAGCACCTCCGGCGGCACCAGCAGCGTCGCGCCGTCACCGCCGAAAATATACGCGATTTCCGATTTATCGGCGGCATTGATGACGGCTGTAATGGCGGAGGCCGACACCATATTGACGTCTTTATACTTCCCCGCCGCAATCGCCTTCGTGGAGCCGACGATATCGGCAATAATAATGTACCAGTCCTCCGGCACCGCGCGGTACGACGCACGGTCCACCAGCGCCGCGGGCGGACTGGCAGGAAGGTCTTTGTAGAAGCTGCGGGAGGTCATGGCGCCGGTCCTTTGATAAGGTCACCAAAGCCTACACCAAAAGAAAACGGGCAGGAAACCATAAAGGTGTTCCTGCCCGTCCAACCTCTTCTTCCAATAGGGAAATCGGAAAGAAGAATTCTATAACTTCAAGTCAAAGCTTACAGCGAGAAATCCTGGCCGCCTTTTTTGAAGGTTTTCTTGTTGTTGTTGTCGTTGGCGATTTTGTCGGAGACGATCGCTTGCGCTTCGGAGACGAACTGCGCGAGAACGCCTTGCGCTTCCGCTTTCGCATCCGTCGCATTGCCGATCTGCTTCAGTTTTTCCGACGCGAGGCCGGCAACGCCGTGCAGGATTTCCGCAACCGCGTTGGCCGAGGGCAGTTTGCCGACGACGTCATGGGCTTGCTTGGAAACGCGCTCGGGCGTGACTTCTTTCGTCAGCGCCGCGACTTGCTGGGCGATGGCGTCGGTCGGGATCGTGGCAGCGAGGTCCTTGATCTGGTCTGCGATTTCTTCTTCCGAAGAGTTGCGCATGCCGTCGATCAGCGGTTTTGCTTGTGCGAAGAACATCTTGAAGACCATCTGCTCGCCCATCGGACGGCCGGAGATGAGGGCTTCGATCGAGCCTTCGAGGTCATCGGTCGATGCTTTGGACAGGACGTCTTTGATTTGCTTTGCGACTTTGAGCGAGGTTTCCGGCTCTTGCAGCTTGGTGACGAGCTGGTCGAGGACGTCTTTCACTTTTTCTTCGTCGAAGGAACGGACGGTCAGGGAAACGCCGTCGGCGATTTCCTGGCTGGTCGCCATTGCGTAGAAATCCTGCGCGAGCGTCTTCACGAAGGATTTCGGGAATTCGGTGATGCCTTTGTTGACGGCAGCTTCAGCGCCGGCAGCGATGCTGCGGGTGAAGCGGTTGCTGATATCGTCGCCATCGAGCTTCTGGGCGAATTTATTGAAGGCTGCTTTGAGCAGGTCGAAACCGGGGTTGTCCATGCTAGATATTCTCCAAACAAATTGAATTAGGGTTCAGTCATTTCAAAACCCTGCATGAGGAGCGGCGTGGTTGGCCGTTTTCTCAAAATCTATCCACACCCTCTTCGGCATGGCCGCAGGCAAAGCTTTGCTGTGCTCCGGACTATAGAGTTTCGGAAAAACGAGTCAAGCCGGATTATTTATAGAAACTGTGAACAGCTGTGCGGGATGGCCTGTTTCAGGCGATTGAATCAATCAACTCGCCCAGCAGCTTGTCCTGCGTCTTGATGACGGCAAGGTTGGCCTTAAAAAGCGCTTTGCTTTCAATGGTATTTACCGCCTCCGTGGCAAGGTCGACATTGGGGGTGGCGACCAGACCTTCGCTATTTGCATAATTCGATGACGGGTCATAGGCAAGAGTATAGCCTTTCGGATCGGCAGTCACATTGGCCTGAACCCCGCCCGACTCAAGGGAAGTCAGGTTGACCTGCAACGGGCGGTACACGGTGGAGGCGGGTGCGGAAGGGTTGCTGCTGGGTACAGCGCCGCTGGTGCCGATATTGGCGATATTGCTGGCGGCGGCATTCAGGCGCGTTTCCTGTGCCTTCAGTCCCGATATGGCGATGGTCAGAGCATCCGTCATTTTCCGTCCCCTTTACCCGGCCTTCTGTAACCGCCACGACATGCGCAGCCGCTTTTTCCCAAATGCGGCGGCGCGGAGATTACAGAGTCCAAGTGATAGCTTCATTATGCCATATGAGCGCTTAATAATAAGTTATGCTTTTGATTATATAGTAAATTTGGTTTAGATTCGAGCAAGGTAACGACTGTTTCGCCGGGGGAGCACTTCTCATGTCCATCACCATTAAACGCCTTCTTCAGGTTTCAACGGCTGTCGGCTTTGCCGCGCTGCTGGGCATGACGGGCACCGCCAACGCGGGTCACTTCCCTAATGATAACGACGGCGACTATGTGCCGAACAGCCCGCACTTCACGGAAGAAATGCGCACTATCAACCGCCTGCCGACAGGCGTGCAGTATG
>JBBQWK010000073.1:0-7324 GCA_038210695.1 Alphaproteobacteria bacterium | reverse complement strand
GACGAAGCTGTCGTTCATCGGGGTGACCAGCGTATCGGCCTGGCCGGCGCTGTGGCGCGCCAGCGGATCGTCGCGGCCCGGCGTATCGACGAGGATGAAATCGGCACCCTGCGCCTTTTCGGCGACCAGCGCCTCGAACTCCTGGTTCATGCCGTGCTCGGCAGCGAATTGCACGGCGTGGCAGTGGATGATCCGGCCGATATCGCCGATGCGGTGTGAGCGCAGCGTAAAGGCCGCGCGGATGCGCTCCTTCGGATTGAATCCTTCGCTGCCGTTGACTATGCGGTCAATGATCGCCATGGCCGCAACAAGCCTGATCTGGTCTTCCACCGGCAGCGGCGAGACGATGCTGGTCATGATCTTGTTGGCTTCGATGTTGACGTCCTGGCTGGCTTTCAGGCCTTTTTTGGTAAAGGTGATGCGGCGCTGGCGCGCATCTTCCTTCGAGCGTTCCTTGGTGATGAGCCCCTGCTTTTCAAAACCATTGAGGATGCGGCTGAGATAGCCGCCGTCCATATGCAGATCACGCGCCAGGTTGGTGGGCGTGGTTTCGCTTTTGGCCAGTTCATTGATGACGCGCACTTCGGCCGCGGTAAAGCTGCTGCCGAAAATATTCTCCGCGAGGATGCCTATTTTCTGCATATACATGCGATTGAAATTGCGTATCACTTCGATACGCTGCTCCAATCCTGTGTCTATGGCGGGTGACGTCATGTGCCGGTTCAATTGAAATGAATAATTAAAGTAATCTGGCCAGCATAGCGCGTGTTTACCGGAACTTGTAAAAAAACTTACAGGCGTTTGATAGTTATGTTAAATGTGTAAGCGCCCAAACAAATTCTTTTTTGTCAAAATGTAAAGGCTGTACGTTGGCGCTGTGGTCAAGGTCGGTGAAAAGGCAGCGGCGCAGCACGCGGTAAACCCCGCCATGGGCCACGAAAAGGATATTTTCGCCGTCGTGTTTCTCGAGGTTTGCCTTGAAGGCATTGATGGTGCGGACGCGGAAATCGCCATAAGGTTCGGCTTCCGGCGGGCAGGGATAGCCGTTTTCTTCGGACGGCAGGCCGCGCTTGATCATGTCGCTTTTCAGGTCTTCCATCTCCTGCAGGCTCAAGCCTTCTAGCGCGCCGTAATTGCGCTCCCGCAAGCCGGCATCAATGGTCAGCGGCTTGTTGAGCCCGCTGTTGATGATGGTCGCGGTTTCATGCGCGCGGCACAGGTCGCTGACGATGATGCGGTCGATGGGCATGCGCTTCAACACGCTGATGGCGGAAGTCGCCTGTTCCCGCCCTGTCGCGTTCAGCGGAATATCCGTCCGGCCCTGAATGCGGCCGTTCTTGTTCCAGTCGGTTTCGCCGTGGCGGACAAAATAAAAAGAACGCGGCAGCATGAAAGGCCTCTCCGGTAGACGTGTTTCAGGAAACGCTTTAAGGTTATACAACAAACAGGCGCACAAAATAAAGCTCGGGGAACATATGCGGATTTTAAAAGCTTTGGCCTTTTTGTGCCTGTTCGCGGCAGCAACGCCCGCCGCTGCCGCTGAAAAAGAGGCGTTTGATGCCAAGCCCCTGCTCGCCTGGTCGGAAAAAGCTGCGGCGCAAACCTATAGCTTCAGCTTCCTGACTTTCGACAACGACATGGCTGAAGCCTCTAAAAACTTTACGCCCAAGGGCTGGGACGGATTTAAATCCGCCCTGCAAAGCGCGCGCATTACCGAAAGCGTGCAGGCGCAGCACCAGCTGGTGACGACCATTGTCGTCAAGCCGCCCGCATTGACGAAGCGCGAAACCGTTGATGGCGTAACCCATGACTTTGTCGAGATGACCATCGCCGCCGAATATCAGAGCGGCGCGGATATGCACACCGAATATATGAAGCTTGATCTTGATGTTGAAGAAGCGAAAACCCCCGCCTTTGCGATTGCGCAATGGATTGCAACACCCGTTGAGGCACCGCCCTCAACCATCGTCATGACGACAACGAAAATTGAAAATGCCCCATCGCGCCTCTGCGGCGAAGTCGGCAAAATGCAGCAGATGCTGATGCAGCAGCGCCACCTCGCCTTCCTCGGCACCGCAATCGACAGCAGCGAGGTCGTACATATCTATTTCCGCAGCAATATTGACGAGCGATGGGCGGAGATGGAGATGGATGACAACCTGCAGGCCTGCATCGTGCGTGAGGGTTACGATTTCCACTTCCTGATGGGCGGCCACGCGCCGGAAATACCAGCCAAATAGCCATCGCTCCACGGCAAAAGCGAACTCAGAATCGTTGACAACCCGAGGCGCAATGCCTTATTGATGAGGTCGCAAACGGGAAATCTATTTTACCGTCTGCTAACCAATTGTTTTTATTGGTTAACATGTTTTACGGCGTGTAAAACGTGAAGAACGAGAAGAAGTTAACTTGTTGGCCAGCTTCTTTTTATGTTATCTAAGGGCCAACTAAAAATGGCATGCTGCCGTAGCTCAGTGGTAGAGCACCCCCTTGGTAAGGGGGAGGTCGGCGGTTCAATCCCACTCGGCAGCACCATTTTTCACCTTCCAGACCCCCTTATACTCAAAATGCGCATAAAGTGCTTCCCTTTTCCGGAAGCAAATTGTTATGCTCGATTCCATGGAAAACAAATCGAAATCCCCGCGCGAGATTTTCGCCGAAAAAACGTCTCTTCCCATCATCGTCGCGCCGATGTTTCTGGTGTCGACGCCGGAGCTGGTTGTGGCTTCCTGCCGCGAAGGCTTCGTCGGCAGCATCCCAGCTGCCGGTAACTGGACAACGGCGGGGTTTGATAGCTGGATGCAGGAAATCAAAACCGGTCTCGACGGTTTGAAAGCCATCGGCATTGCGCCCGCGCCCTACTCCGTCAACCTGATCGTGCGCAAGCCCGGCCCGCGCCTTGATGCAGATATTGCTGTTTGCGAAAAATACCAGGCTCCCATCATCCATGCCTCCGGCGAAGTGACCAAAGATGTCGCAGCGCGCATTCATGCCTACGGCGGCGTTATTCTGCAGGATGTGGCGAGCGCGGAAGAAGCGCGCCGCGCCGTTGCTAATGGCGTTGACGGCGTGATTGCCGTGACGCAAGGCGCCGGCGGCCAAGGCAGCACCATGAACCCCATCGCGCTGCTGGCAGAAATCCGCCAGTTCTATGACGGCTTTGTTGTGCTGGCCGGCTGCGTTTCCACCGGCCACGATATTCTGGCGGCGCAGGCGATGGGCGCCGATGCCGTCAACATGGGCACGCGCTTTATCGCCACGACTGAATCCGCAGCCGAACAGGGCTATAAGGATATGATCGTCAAATCCAATGCGGCAGATATCATTTATACCTCAGCCCCCAGCGGTCAGGCTGCAAACTTCATGAAGGACAGCATCCTGAAAGAAGGCTTTGATGCTGCGAAGCTGAAGAAGGAAGGCGCAGGCGCCGACCGCATTGTGCCGCCGCCGGGTGAACAGTCAAAAGCCTGGGTAAAAATCTGGTCCGCCGGTCAGGGCTCTGGCAGCGTCAACGATATCCCCACCGTCAAGGCTCTCGCCAACAGGCTGAAGCAGGAATATGTGGATGCCAAAGCCGCGCTGGCGCAGAAGCTTGGGTTTGCCCCGCCCGCCGCCGCAAATAAAAATCTGCAGCCGCCGCGCTTCGGCACTTAAGAGAAAGGTGCTTAGGGTTTCGGCCCGCTCATGCGATGAGGCGCGGGGTTAGCGCGCGGTAGCGCCATGGGCGCACTCCCGCGGTTAAGGAGCTCTTGAACGGATTTGACATCGCCATTTTCAGCTGCGATTTCCAGCGGCGTGCGGCCACCGCGCACTGGCATCAGGGCCGAGGCGTTCTGGTTAAATTGTTCCGAAAGGTTGGTCGGCCGGTTTCCGCGCGGGCGCGTCAGCCGCTCAATATCTTCGGGATCATTAATGGCAACGCCGCCATTATTCAGGGTCTTGTAGGCCATCTTGCGGGCCTGCTCTTTGGAGACACCAATTTTTAGGCGCTTCAGGGTTTTTGGCACGGTTTCTCTGGGCTTCTGCGCGTCCGCACCCTGCTTTTTTTCCTGACCCTTGAAAGTGACTGTCTTCAAGCTTTCCACCTGTTGCTGAACTCGGACTTATTATATCAAAAAGCCACCGCAAAATCAATATTTATGACAATTCTTGCTTTGCTTGCGCCCTGCGCAACAAAAAGGTTAATTTCAAAACCATGACCGCCAAGGACAAACCTACCTCCGCCCCGCTGCCACGGGCGCATGATGCCAAAGACAGGGCGGATGCGCTGCGCGGCAACCTTGCCAAGCGCAAGGCGCAAAGCCGCGCGCGGGACGCCGACATAAAAAACAATCCCAAGGAGAAGAACTGATATGGCCATTATGCCCGATAGCTGGATCCGCAAACAGGCCACCGAAAACGGCATGATCAAGCCCTTCGAAGAGCGCCTGAAGCGCGATGGCGTTATATCCTATGGGCTTTCCTCCTATGGCTATGACTGCCGCTTGTCCGATGAATTCATGATCGTCACCAACGTCGACAGCGCCGTTGTCGACCCCAAGGCCTTCAACCCCGCCAGCTTCGTCACGCGCAAGACGGATGTCTGCATCATTCCGCCGAACAGCTTTGTTCTGTGCCGCACGGTTGAAACATTCAAAGTGCCGCGCGATGTACTTGTTGTCTGCCTAGGCAAAAGCACCTATGCCCGCTGCGGCCTGATTGTGAACGTGACACCGCTGGAGCCGGAATGGGAAGGTCAGGTCACGCTGGAAATTTCCAACACCACGCCCCTGCCCGCTAAAGTCTATGCCAATGAAGGCATCGCGCAGTTCCTCTTCTTCAAGGGTGACAGCGTCTGCGAAGTTTCCTACGCCGATCGCGCCGGAAAGTACCAGAACCAGACAGGCGTGACCCTGCCGAAGATGTAACGCCATGACTTGGTCCGCCGCACAATACACCAAGTTTGAGGATGAACGCACAAGGCCGGTACGCGACCTTGTGGCGCGTATTCCCGATATCAACGTTAAAACAGCCATCGACATCGGCTGCGGCCCCGGCAATTCGACGGAGGTATTGGCGGTGCGGTTTCCGCAAGCGAAAATCAGCGGCATGGACAGCTCCGCCGATATGATTGCCGCCGCGAAAAAGCGCCTGCCGCAGCTTGATTTCGCGGTGAGCGATATTTCCGGCTGGCAGGGCAGCGAAACCTTTGACATCATTCTTTCCAACGCCGTACTGCAATGGCTGCCAAATCACGATGCGTTGCTGTCGGCGCTGGTTGCGCGGTTGAACAAGGGCGGCTGTATTGCCGTGCAAATTCCCACCAACCTTGCGGAGCCCGCGCAAACCCTGATGCGCGACATAGCGAATGACGGTACGTGGACAGAAAAGCTGAAAGCGGCAGATGCAACGCGCCATGATCGCCACAATGCCGACTGGTATTACCGCCAGTTGCACAAGCTGGGTCTGAAAACGGATATCTGGCAGACGACCTATTATCACCCCCTCGCGGGAGGTGCCGATGCGATTGTGGAATGGTTCAGGGGAACCGGCCTTCGCCCCTTTATCGACCCGCTTGATGAAGCGGAGCGCGGAATATTTTTAAGCCGCTATCGCGACGCGGTGGCGAAAGCCTACCCTGCATTACTGGACGGCTCTGTCCTCCTCCCCTTCCCGCGGCTGTTTTTTGTAGCACAACGGGTTTAAGCGTCTGTTCCAACGCGCTTTTTCGCTTTAACATATCGTAACGGTTTCATGCTATACTCTGGCTTCAGGGAGAACTCATGCCGCCTACCGATGCGAAGCCGCTCATCATCGTTTATCACGCCGATTGCGTGGATGGCGCGGCCTGCGCCTGGACAGTGGCGAAAAAGCATGGCGTCGCCGACAAGCCCGATCCCAATGTCACCTATATTCCTTATGCGCATCACGATGTCGCCGCGGCGGAAGCAAAAATCCGCGCCGCCTTAAAGCCGGGCGCGACGCTGCATTTCGTCGATGCCGCGCCGGAAAAGAAATTCCTCGATGAGCTGATGACGCCGGATGCGTCAGGCCAGCCGAAGGTGGCAACGCTGAATATTGACGATCACCATGAAAGCGCCGCCCGGGACCTTGCGGACTATAAGGCGCCGCAGACAGACGGTTTGCAGCCGGTGCTCGATATCACCATCCGTGAAAGCCAGCATTCTGCAGCGCATATGATTTGGCAGAAGCTGATGCCCGGCATAACACCGCCGCCGCTTTTCGACGTCATCAACAAACTGGACGGGGATGCCAGCGGACTGCAGACGCCGGAAGATTTTGCCGCCGCCGCGACCGTTGACGCCGGCGATATCAGCACACAGGAAAAAGCCTTCAATACCTTGCGTGGTCTTGCCAGTTTAAGCTTCAATGACATGGCAAAGCGCGGCGATGCTATGGCCCGCGACCAGGAAATAAAAATCGACAAGCTGCTGGATAATGCCAGCACCATCTGGCTGCAGGTATTGCCAGATGCTGCGCCAGTAGAAGTGGTGGTTGTAAATGCCGATGTCAAACAGTTCGGCCGGCAGGTATCACCGCGGCTGGTGGCGGCCGGCGAAGCTGCAGGATCAGGCGTCGCGCTTGCCTGGTATATGCAGGATAACGGCGCTGTAACCATGAGCATCCGAACGGATGGCGATCCCAATGTCGCCGACATCGCGGCACACCTGCGCAAAACCATGGGTGTTACCGGCGGCGGCCACAACGGCTCCGGGGCGGTGCATTTTTCATCGCTGGCGGAATTTGCGCGGATCATGCCCTTCGAGCAGGGCACCGGCATCAAGTCACCCAATGCCGAAACGGCAAAAGTGCAAAAGCCCGGTCACAAGCAGTTTCACTGAGGTCTGGGCAGCCCCGGCTTCTTCGCGTCATTGACTGCAAACGGGTCCGGCGGGCGGCCGCCGAGCTGGGTGAGTTTGTCGAAGGCTTCCTTGATCGATTCCTGCCGCTGCACATCGACGAAATTCTGCACGAATATGGCCGGTTTTTCCGGTTCGCGGTAAATCAGCTGCTGGGTGAAGAAATTGAAGCTGAGGGTTAGCCCGCCGCGCTCCCGCACCTCGATCGTGGTATCGCTGATTTTAAAGAAGCGGTTGGGGTCAACCGGCGGCGGCGGCGGCGGCGGCGGCACATAGCCCGGGCGCAGGGTAATCAGATATTCGGTGGCCGCTGTGTGGCCCTTGTGCAGCGCGTGATCATAGGCGCTCATATCACCTTTGTCGGTCGCGTTTACATCTGCCTTGCCACGGGCGAGTGATTTCAGTGCATCAAGATGGCCATTGACAGCGGCCTTGAGAAACGGCGTCTGGCCCTCCGCATCGCG
>JBBQWK010000072.1:0-7413 GCA_038210695.1 Alphaproteobacteria bacterium | reverse complement strand
GCGACCGACCTTGTCAACAACATCAACGCCGCCATGGGCCCCGGCACGGCGTCCCTTTCCGGCAGCGGCCAGCTGACCTTCAAGGGCACCGGCAACATCACCATCGGCGACGCCGGTATCGGCGCTGCGGGCATGGGTGACCTTGGCCTGACGTTCGGCACCACTCTTGCGAAAAACCCCTCCTTCACCGTGCAGGTCGGCTCGCAAAACCCCGTGACCATTTCCATCGCCGCCGGCGATACCTCGGTCGATCTTCTCGCCTCGCTCAACGCCATTCCGGGCCTCACCGCTTCGTTAGGCGCGGGCGGCGTTCTGGTGATGACGCCGAACCAGGGCGGCGACCTGACCGTGCAGAACGCATCCGGCACGCCGGTCAACGCGCTGGGCCTGACTGTCGTGGGCGTCGCACAGCCGCCGTTCCGCACGCAGCATCTGGGCGCTTCTGCCACGCTGGCGACCGGCCTTGTCGGCAACAGCAATATTGAAGATTACGCGCGCTCCGCCATTACCAGCCAGGCGGAAGACGCCGCTGCCGCATCGGATGCCGACACGCGCGAGACAACTTATCTTGCGTCCCTCACCAAACGCAATACGGACCAGTCCGGCGTCAACATCGATGAAGAAGTGGCGGAACTTGTGCGCGTGCAGACCTCTTACGCTGCCGCGGCGCGCATGGTATCCGCCTCGGAAAAAGTGCTCGACGACCTGCTCAACACGGTCGGCTAGAAACAGGAGTAGAATAAAATGACAATCTCAGGCGTATCCTTCCTCGGCAGCTCGACAGCGCAGACCTCGCGGCTGAAAGACCTCGCCACGACCCTGAACGACCTCGAGCGCCAGATGACGACGCAGAAGAAGACCGACACCCTTGCGGGCCTCGGCTACGACTCGCTCGGCGTGCAGCGGCTGCACATGGATAAAAACCAGCTCGATGGTTACCTTAACAACATCGATGCCGCCAATACCCGCATCGGCTTCATGAGCAGCAACATGACCGGCGCATCGACCGTCGGGCAGCAGCTGATCGACAGCATCCAGAAGCAGGTTCTGGGCGGCAACCTGGACATGAACGAAATTTCAACGCTGGCCCAGCAGGCGCTCGACTTCCTTGGCGACACCATGAACGTGCAGCTGGACGGCCGCTATCTTTTTGCTGGTTCCGACACCACGGCGCAGCCCTTTAACAACAAGACGCTGCTGAACACCAACATGCAGACGGAAGTCACCAACTGGCTGAACGGCACGACGACGACGGCGCAGCTGGAAGCGAACGTCGACGCGCAGACGCCGACCGCCGTCGGCCTCAACCCCGCCCTTTCCGCCTCCGGCAGCGTTGCGGTGCGCGCCGACCAGAACACGGAAGTCG
Source organism: Alphaproteobacteria bacterium (assembly GCA_038210695.1). Classification (GTDB taxonomy): domain Bacteria; phylum Pseudomonadota; class Alphaproteobacteria; order Micavibrionales; family UBA2020; genus JAPWJZ01. The sequence continues at coordinate 6,047 of JBBQWK010000072.1, read as the reverse complement.
ACTACACCGTGAAGGCCGATAATTCCGGCATGCAGGACATCATGAAGGCCCTTGGCCTTGCCGCCAACCTGAAGGCCCCCGCCGGCGGCGATACGCCGACGACAGCGGAGCTGACGGATGTGCTGCGCCATATCATCGGCATTGCCCAGAAGGGCATTGATTCCCTCAACTCCGCCAACACCGCGATTGGCAGCAAGCTGGACCTACTCAACAACATCAAATCATCCCACGAGCAGGATTCAGCGACCTTCGAGACGCTGTTTTCCAACAAGGAAAACGCCAATACGACGGAAGTGGTGGCGCAGGTCAACCAGCTGCAAACGCAGCTGCAGGCCAGCTATCAGGTGACGAGCATCGTCAGCAAACTGTCGCTGATCAACTATATCTCGTAAAACCTGTTACTTCGGATTGACGTTGAAAATTTTCGGCCGCTTGGGCTTTTGCGCGGTGCCGTTGCCGTTCGCCGGGTTTTGCGGCGTTGCCGGCTTGTCCTGCGGCGCATTGATCATCATGTAGTTCTTTTCCCACCAGTGCTGGCCCTGCAGCGTGCGGAAGCCGACAAGCTTCGGCTTGCCCTTGCTGGCGGGTTCGGTGGATTTGCAGCCGTCTTTGCTGACGCGGATGATGTCGCCGTTATCAGCCTTCAAAACCTTGTTGCCCATTTTCTCCATCGCCGCGGCATTGGCATCACGCAGATGTTCATCGCCGTGGATGGGGAGGATGGTTTTGGCTTTTGCCATTTTCGCCATTTCGATGAGTTCGGGCAGGCGGGCGTGTGCCTGGCTGTACAACTCGGCGTCCTGACGGGTGAGCACCTGAAAGCCCTTGCCGCGCAGGATGGACAGCAACCGCTCGCGCGAGGCTTCCTGCCCCGGGATGGAGGGCGCGCAGAACAAAATAATATCGTGTTTTTTGTCGAGGAGGAGCGCCGGATGCTCGCCGGAGGCCGCGCGCGGCAGTGCGGAACTGGGAGAGCCCGCAGCGCCCGTGACGACGACGACGGAACGGCCGGGTTTTTGTTCATCAAGGTCGCGCGCCGATTTCGGCGTCGAGAGGACGCGGAGATCAACGCTTTGGCCTAAGTGATCGGACAGCGTCATGCCGGTGGCCTTTAAGGCCGCCAGCGATTGTTCATGCGACCAGCCGGAAACCCACAGGGTGCGGTCATATTCCGACGCCACCTTGGCGACGGAGGCGAGGTTTTCCTCGAACCCGCTCATGACGGCGATGACGAAACGCTTGGAGGGATATTTTTCCATGAGTTCGCGCAAGGATTCACGCACGTCTTCTTCCGTTGTGCCGATGATATCGCGGTCGGCGCCGGTGGAATCAAGCAGCAGCAGGTCAACCGGCTTGTTGTGGATGATGCGCTGGAACTGGTCTTCCGAAAACGCCGGGCCCCAGACGACGGTTTTGTCGAGCTTGAAGTCGCCGGGGTTTAAAATGTTACCTTCCGGTGTTTCAATGAAGAAACCCGCCGACTGCGGCGTGGAATGCGAAACCCAGAAGGCGGAAACTTTAACGGGGCCTTCCTGCACCGGCTTGCCGGGGGCGATTGCCGTCATCTCCGGCCATTCTTCGGGGTCGATGCCGGCGTTGGTGAATTCCTGCTCGAGGCGTTTCACGGTATAGGGCGTTGCGTAAATTTTCGGCAGCTCGTAGCCCATGAGCACCATGAAGGGTAAGGCACCAAGGTGATCAACGTGGTTGTGGGTCAGGAAAATCGCATCGATCGGTTCGGGCGGCAGGTCGGTGCTGCCGCGCTTTTTCAGGTGCGCGCCCAAATCCGGCACAATGGTGTCGCAGGGCGCAAGCTCGGGGTATTCGGGGTATTTGGAATCGCCGATCAGCGCGCCGGCATCAAACATCAGCCGCGTGGTTTTTTTCTCGCCCAGGCCATTGGTTTCTTCATAGACGCAAAGGCCGGCGTTGGCGCCGATGCGGTGCTTGTTATTGCCGCCGAGCAATTGCCAATGGAGAGATCTTTCAGGGGGAAGATTTGCATTGGGCTCGGTCATGGCAATCAGACGCCCCCTTCGTCGGCAAAACGCATCCAGGTCCACAGAATGGATTCGAGATGCGCCGGTTTGGGCGGCTCTGGCGGTCCGGCGAAATGCGGCAGGCCAATTACCATAGATTTAAGGTCCTCAAGGCCGAGCGACAACCTGTCCGTTTCCGGATAGGTTTGCTGCAGCGCCTTAGCAATAGTCTCCCGATCATTCCAGGATAATTGCATACCAAGGGTTTTCCCTAAATTTTGAATTGATTCGGATGGTAACAGGCATAACAGAGCCTGTCGAGAGCGCTGCAAAACGCACGTTCAAATACCGCAATGAATCCAGCAGCTTGGGGAGGTCATCCACATGACATAACGGGAGATATCAGCAACTTAGCTGATAATCGCGGATCAGAATCGCCGGAAAAACTAGCGCAGCGGTGCGCTGGCGGCGGAGGTGCCGGGCTTGTCACCATCGAGCACGTTGGCATAGCTGGCGGCTTCCATAAACATCAGCTCTTCCTGACGCTTATAGATGTCGTTCATCTGCTGCATCTTGATGGCGTTGATGGAGCCCAGTTCACGCACAGTCTGCTCGGGGTAGTTGACCATGCGAACGATGTATTCGGGGTCGTGGTAGCGGTCGACCGACATCGCCTGCATCAGCTCGCGGTAGGAGGCATCGGTTGCGGCGTCACCCGGCGGCAGGCCGGCTGCGACGCGGACGCCCTGCGTGTTGACGCCGGAGCCGCCGACGCGCTCGCCGATCATGCTGGCGATGACGTTATAAATCGTGTTCATGCGGGCGCTGTTGGCGCGGCGCTCCAGCAGGATTTCCTGACCGGTCGATGATTTCACGGCCTTGTCGGGCACAGGATCCGCCGATTGCGGGTTGATGTAATAACGCTCGGCTGCTTCCACGATCTCGCGGTTTTTGGCGTCGGTCATATCAATGGTCTGTTTGTTGCCCCAGAGGAGCTTCGGAATATTGGCGTGCATGCCGGCCATAACGGGGTCACCGGCAACCGTGCAACCCTGGTGGCCGATGGCCGGATCGCAGAATTTGTTCTTGAACTGCAGCCATGCCCATTGCTGTTCGGCACCCTGACCGAATTCGGACGGGCTGCCCTTGGCGTTGGTACGGCGGGGTTCATCGTCCTGCGCAAAACCTTTGGCAACGGCTTTCGAGAGCGCGGCCGCCTTGGTTGCGCCGCCACCGCCGCCGCCCGCGGGTGCCGCGAGGGAGTCAACCGTGCAGGAGCTTTCGTTGGGCTCGTACCGGCGCTTCGATTCAACTTCCTGTTGGTTAATGTCGTTGAGGGCTTCGTTTTCCGACTGCGCATCGAGCAGCGCGCCGAGGGTCTTGCTCTGGTCGACCTGATCGGTGGAAAGCTGCTGTGATTGCAGTTTCATGCTGGGCAGCAGGTCGTTCGTCCACCAGTTGGAAAGACCGGCGCGGATGGTGGTGTCAAATTCATACAGGCGGTTGATCATCTCGTACTTGGCGCGGTGGGTGACCAGTTCGGTGATGAAGTTTTCTTCCTGCGTGATGAAGTTGTTCAATTCATCCACAATGTCGCCGGCAAGGTCGTTGAATTCGTTGGTGGCGTTGGGGGCGGTTTCGCACTGCGCGAAGGCATGCGTTGCGGGCAGCGCCAGAAGGCAGCCGAAGACAACGGGAATGACGAAGCGGAAGCTGGACATCGCGGAAAGCGCGGTCCCCGACTTCAGGCTTTTGTTATCGATGCGGGTTGACGTCATATCATGTCCCTCTTAGCGGATCGGATTCTTCGACATATGGTCGGAGCGCTTGTCGCCCTGGTCGCGGTCGAGAATGTTGGAAGTGGTGACCGCAAAGGCGTTGGCGATGCGTTCCGTCTTGTCGATGACTTTGTAGAGCAGCATCAGGTTATAGGCAGACAAATACATTTCTTTGCGCGAGGTCGTGGACGGGCTGTCGCCAAGGTCGACGTAATAGTTGGGGTCCCACAACTGCTCCACGACCGACTGGCGGATCTCGCGGTCGGACGGATGGTCGGAGGCATCGGCGATGCCTTCCTTCTGGCGCAGTGCTTTTACTTCCGGTGCGGCGGGTCCCGGCGTGCGGTCGCCGATAACGCCGTAGACGAGGGAGCCGACGACGTCCATCTGCGTTGCATAGGCGCGCTGCTCGGCCCTTTTGTCTTGCGTGACGGAAGATTCGAGGGAGTCTTTCGCGCTCGGCTCGGAGGCTTCATAGCCGGTGATGTTGTAGATCAGCTCGTTGGTGGCGAGCTTCCAGTTGCCGCCGTTGGTGGCATCATCCATCGGGATGGTTTCACGGCCGAAGATGGTTTTGGACGGCGTCACGTGCGCGTTCGCCAGCGGGTTACCGGCAGGGCAACCAGCCTTGCCGCCGTTGGTGGTGCTGTCGCAGAATAATGTCTGGTAGCGATCCCAGCGGGCGCGTTCCAGCTGCGCCTTGCCCTTGGCACCGTCGGCGCCTTTTTCATTGAGGCCGATGCGGTTGTAGTCGTCACCAAGACCGGTCGTCATGGCGCGGGAGGTGCGGGTCGTCGTCGCCATATAGTTTGCGGCGGTATCGAACCGGCAGCCGGCGTCGGTCGGCAGATATTGCTTCTTGGATGTCATCTCCGTCGTCTGTGCGAGACGCTGGTTGGAGGTCATGTTGCCGGTATCGAAAAGGGAGTTCAGCTGGCGCGTGCCGTCGGCCAAGGAGCCGTTCAGCTCGGCGGTCTGGTCTTTCATCGCCTGCAGGTAGTCATCCCAGAATTTGCGGAGACGGTTAAACAGCGTGGTTTCAAAAGCCTTCAGCGCGATGATCAGCGCCTTCTGCGCAATAATCAGCGTCGCGGTCCAGGCGGCAGGCAACAGGCCCACCGGCGCGACCTGCGGCGTTGCGGAATAGTTGGCGTAGAGGGACGCGGTGTTGGACGCGACGATGCCGGCTGCGGCGCCAAGGGTCACGCCCGGCACTTCGCACTGCGCGAGCGCGGGTTTCGGTGCCATGAAAGACAGGAAGGCCAGCAGCATGAAGGCCGCAAATATGCCACCCTTCGCGCCGGCTGATTTCATGTTGTCTTTGAGCGTCATCTTAAATCACCCTTCGTCAACTAAGCGCCGGCTGGCTAAAGCCGGTAGAAATTTTAAGGCCCGACCGGCTTGGAGGCTTTCGGCACCGGCAGCTGAAGTTGGTCAACCATCATCGCGACTTGCACCGAGAGCGCCAGCGCCATGCGCTCCAGCAGCTCGTTGTAGTCGCGCAGCTGCATCAGGTAGAAGCTGTCGATAGTCAGCTTTTCCATCTCGATATCGGCGGGGTTGGTCATCGTGTTCTGGGCGTATTTGCCGCTGTTGAAGCGGTCGACCGCGACAGCGTGGACAACTTCCTTGTAGCTGGGGTTGTCGGAAATTTCAGGCGTCGGCACGCCGGCGGCTTCGCGCAGTTCCTTCACGTATTTGGCAAGCTGCGTACCGGGCGAGCGCCAGGCGATGCCGAGGTTCGGCACGGAGCGGACGGCGGCCATGCGCGCGAGGTGCGAGCGGCGGTCCATCCATTCTTCCTGGCCTTCGGAGCTTTTCAGCACGTCTTGAGTCATCGGGTTCGGGGTCGGGTCGCCGGTCATGTTGTCGAGCAGCGCCTTGACGGCGGTTTCATACTTCGCGCCGTTGGCGGGGTCATGCAGCGGAATAGTGAGGGAGCCATAGATCGTCTTGCTGGCTTTCGTATCGGCGTTATATAGCGCGGGCGCGCCGGTCGACGCGCCGCAGTTGTTGTTGCCGTCGTTGTCATCCGGGTTGCAGGTGACGTCTTTGTAGTTGGTGTTGCGGATGCGCGCCTTGGCGGCCTGACCTTGGGCGGAGGGCGTGCCCTTACGGTTAAGGCCGTCGTCAAAGGTGTCTTTCTGCATGGCGATTTTCAGGTGGCGGCCGATGTTATAGCCGCGCGCCGAACTGCCTGCCGTCGAGCCGCCGACGCAGGGGCCGTTTTCAGACGGCTGCATGATGGCGGTGTTTTTCTGTTCCTGCACCATCACGCCCTGGTTGATCT
>JBBQWK010000071.1:0-7417 GCA_038210695.1 Alphaproteobacteria bacterium | reverse complement strand
AATCACGCCCTTCAGTTTTTTGTGGTCAAAGTCGAGCAGTGCCGCGGGCCCGAGGGAGCGCGCGACGAGAATGATATTATCCGGCAGGTCGGGCGCGGATTGCAGCTTTGACTGCTTGGTCAAATGCGCCATCAAGCGGTTGGAAAGGTCTTCAAGGTCCTGCAGCCGGTCGCGGATATAGGCATCGCTTACCTGCATCATGCGGGCACGTGTTTCGTTCTGCACACGCTGTACCGCAGCTTCGGCGGAAAGGCCCTTTTCAATCGTGGCTTCAATGCGCGCCAGCCAGCCGCGGTCTTTTGCGAACATCTGGTAGGCTTCAAGAATATCGCGGCTTTCGCTGCCGTGCAGGACGGCGTTGCGGTTCAGCATGCGGTCAATGGCTTCATGCATGGAGGACAAGGCTTCCGCCAGCCGCGCCTTCTGCGCCTTGGTATCTTCCGCCACAATGTCGCGCATGGCGATGCCGGGTTCATACAAAAGCGCCGTGCCGATGGCAAGGCCGCGGCCAAGGCTGACGCCTTCAATATGCGTCGGCTTCGCGCCGGATGATAATCCTGAGTTTATTTCAAGACGGGAAAGCAAACCACCCGCAATGATGATTTCGGCAACGATCATGGCGACGGTCTGCAGAATATCAACCGCTTCCTCGCCATAGCTGCGCTGGGTTTTGTTGCGCACCAGAATAACGCCGCGCACATAGCCGCCGCGCAGAATGGGCACGCCGCAGAATGATTTATAACCGCAGCCCGCGTTTTCGGGGTCGGCATCAAGGTCGGGGATCAGCAGCGGTGCCGCGCCCGCCGCAACATCCCCCACCGCGCCTTCGCCGACGCGGAAGGTTTGCGTGCAGTCTTCCGGCTTCAAAACGCTGGAGGAAAATAATTCAAGCACCTCGCCCGCGCGCTGCACGTAGCAGGCGCATTCGTCGGAGCGCAGTTCTTTGGCGACAAGACGAACCAGATCATCCAGCTTGATGTCGGACGCTTTGCCGGAATGCATGATATCGCGGAGCGAAGTCATGAGGCGCTTCGGCGCCGCCAACGTCATTTGTGCGTCGATGAATTCCGATGCCTTGCGGTCCTGCGCTTCCGCGCTGGGGGGCGTTAGGGCGGGCCAGTCTTTCGGCTCGGTTTTCATGCGCTCTTTCCTGGCCAGTGGCTTACCCCGCCTGATCGAGGCCGTAGGCGGTGTGCAGGCTGCGCACGGCCAGTTCGGTGTATTCTTCGCCAATCAAAACAGAAACTTTGATTTCCGACGTGGTGATAACCTGAATGTTGATGCCTTTTTCCGCCAGCACCTGGAACATTTTGGACGCGACACCGACGTAGGAGCGCATGCCGATGCCGATGATGGAAACTTTGGCAACGTCGGCGGATGAATCAATGGTGGTGCCGTCAAGGTTGACGGCTTTCAAAACTTCCAGCGTTTTGGGCAGGTCGGCACGGCCGACAGTGAAGGTCAAATCCGTGCGCGCTTTGTCGGGCGAGACGTTCTGGACGATCATGTCGACGTTGATCGCGGCATCCGCCAGGGGCCCAAAAATCTTCGCGGCCACGCCCGGCACGTCCGGCAGGTTGCGCAATGATACTTTCGCTTCGTCCCTGCTGTGGGTGACGCCGCTGACTACTTCCTGTTCCACGATATTATCCTCATCCATAACCATTGTTCCGGGAATGTCGCTACCAAGCGCGCCGTCAAAGCTGGACAGCACCTGCACAGGGACTTTTTCCTTCATCGCCAGCTCGACCGAGCGCGTCTGCAAAACTTTTGCGCCGACGGAAGCCATTTCGAGCATTTCTTCATAAGAAATTTTCGGTATCTTTTTCGCCTTGCCGACAATGCGCGGGTCGGCGGTGTAAACGCCGTCGACGTCGGTGTAAATATCGCAGCGGTCTGCCTTCAATGCCGCGGCGATAGCAACGGCCGAGGTATCGGAACCGCCACGGCCAAGCGTGGTAATGCGGCCGCCGGGCGCCATGCCCTGAAAGCCCGCAATGACGGGGACTTCGTTGCGGTCAAGACTGGCGCGCAAGGTTTCAACGGGAATGTCCTTGATGCGCGCCTTGCTATGCACATCGCTGGTCATGATGGGCACCTGCCAGCCGCAATAGCTGCGCGCCGCAATGCCGCGCTTTTGCAGCGCGAGAGCGAGGAGACCGGATGTGACTTGTTCGCCGGAGGCGACGATGCTGTCGTATTCACGCGGGTCGAAAATCTGGCTGATGGCGGTGCAGTAGGAAACCAGCTGGTTGGTGACGCCGGACATGGCGGAGACGACAACGGCAACCTTGTGCCCCGCCGCCAGTTCCGCCGCGACCTTGTTGGCCACGTTTTCGATAGCCGGAACGGTGGCGACAGAGGTGCCGCCAAATTTCAATACAAGTAATCCCATTATTCGCCTCAATATGGCCGCGTGTTGGGCGGCCGGAAGGAGAGCCTTTTTTGCAAGGTTCTTATTCCTACCAAGCTATCAATTCCGGCCCTTGAATCCGACTCAAACTTTTGATGTTTTTGCTAATTTTTCCGGTGCTTTGGCGCGATGCCGCATGGTATTCAGGGATCTACCAGCAAAAGGAAGATGAATATGGCAAATATCACCGTCATCGGCTCGCAATGGGGCGACGAAGGCAAAGGCAAAATCGTCGACTGGCTGGCCGCAAGGGCCGACATTGTCGCCCGTTTTCAGGGCGGCCATAACGCGGGCCATACCCTCGTCATTGACGGCAAAACCTACAAGTTGCATCTCCTCCCCTCCGGCGTTGTGCGCGGGAAACTGTCTATCATCGGCAACGGCGTTGTGGTTGATCCTTGGGCGCTGCTGAACGAGATTGATACGCTGAAAAGCCAGGGCGTCAACATCACGCCGGAAAATTTGCTGGTGTCTGAATCCGCAACGCTTATCCTCCCCGTCAACTCCGCGCTCGACAAGGCGCTAGAGGAAGCGCGCGGCAATGCCAAAATCGGCACCACCGGCCGCGGCATCGGCCCCGCTTATGAAGATCAGGTTGGCCGCCGGGCGCTCCGCATGTGCGACCTTGCGCACCCCGAAACCATTCGCGCCAAAGTTGAAAAACTCGCCTTTTACTACAACGCGCTTTACAAGGGTCTTGGCGCCGAAAGCTTCAACATTGACGAGCTGACGGAGAAACTCAAAGCCGTCGCGCCGCGCATTCTGCCGCATATCGCGCCCACGTGGCGTGTGCTGAATGATGCCAAAATCGACAATAAAACCGTGCTTTTCGAAGGCGCGCAGGGCGTGATGCTGGACGTTGACCATGGCACCTACCCCTTCGTCACATCATCGAACACTATTGCCTCGCAGGCGGCAACGGGCTCGGGCGTGGGTGCAGACCAGCTCGGCTATATCCTTGGCATCACCAAGGCCTATTCGACGCGCGTTGGCTCCGGCCCCTTCCCGACCGAATTGTTCGATGCTGTCGGCGATACGCTGACGGAGCGCGGCCATGAATTCGGCACTACCACCGGCCGCCGCCGCCGCTGCGGCTGGTTCGATGCCGTGCAGGTGAAACAGTCTGTCAAAATCTGCGGCATTCGCGGACTTGCGCTGATGAAGCTGGACGTCATGGACACGTTGAAAGAAATCAAGATCTGCACGGGCTATACGGTGGATGGCAAAACCTATGATTACATTCCCGCATCGGAAGACCTGCAGGCAAAACTGCAGCCGGTGTATGAAACCATGGAAGGCTGGCAGACGCCGTTGCGCGGTATGCGCAAGCTGTCGGAACTGCCCGCCGCCGCGCTGAAATATATTCACCGCCTGCAGGAATTGACCGGCGTCATGGCCGTGATTATTTCCACCAGCCCGGAGCGTGAAGACACCATCCGCGTGCGGGAGATTATCTAAGTGGTTGATATCCGGTAAGCGAAATAAGCGTTCCTAACCGAGCATTTTAAACATAAGTCATTGATTTAACTTTGTAATATTTACAAATTAAGAACGATTCGCATAAACCGCGTTTTTTGTACATTCAACGGCAACCGGCTTTCGCGGCGTCTCTTCACAAGGCTGCGGCTTTTCGTTAAAAAGGATGCTCAACAAAAATTCGGGCAACACTTTGCGGCAGGTGAAGAATGCGCATCACAAAAGGCCAGGACGCCTTGATGGACGCCGTGTATGGCAACGACCTGCCGCAGGTTTCGGCCTTGCTGGCTGAAGGCACGCACCCTGATTTTCTGTATGTCGATACGACGCCGCTGCATGAAGCCATCCGCCAGAATAACTTCTCCATGGTCAAGGCGCTGGTCGACGCCGGCGCAGACGTCAACCGCCGCGCAATGCAGTCCTTCCATGATTTCCCGCTGGATGTTGCCGACGGCACCGGCGAGCAGGAACTGATCGAATATCTTGAAGACAAGGGCGCGCAATCATCCCTTCCCGCCCGCCTTGGCCACCGCCAGCGCGCGCTGTTTGATGCCGTGGTCGAAAATGATGCGGAAAAAGTTGTTCAGATTTTAAAGTCCGGTATCGACCCCGACTTCATGGTCGAGGGTGAAGTGACGCCGCTGGACGAAGCTATCAGCCGCCAGAATGAAACCATCGTGCGCGAGCTTGTCAGCGCAGGCGCCGATGTGAACCGCGTCAACGCACAGCAGACCGCGCCGCTGGATGTTGCCGAGGTTGCCGGCGATGAGGCCATTACCGCATACCTGAAATCCGAAGGCGCTGTTAGCGGCCTTTTACCCGTGAGTGCGCAGCAAGACCTCCAGCGCAAGCCGGTGTTCCGCGAAGATACGCTGAAAGATATTTTTGCCGCCCGGCACTGGGCCGGCCGCACCAAAGAAATGGAAGACCTTTGGCAGGGCGTGCCGAAGCGCTTGAAAGAGAGTTTCGATTTCGCCGCCGCCCTCGCCGAAGCGCGCCAGCAGACGCTGAAACAGAAAGCCGGCAAATTCAGCCTTGCGCCGAAACCCAATCCGCCGCGCTGAGTTACACAATCCCCTTACGGTTTCGGGCGGAGGTTGTTGACGTTAACCGCCGTCCAGCCGGGCATCTGGTCTATCACTTTCTGCACATCCTGCTCGTCGCGCGCGGCAAGAATGAAGGATGCTCTTACGCCGTTATCCTTCGCCGAATGATCGTGCCATTCCACCAACCGCACTGTTGGCTGTTTCAGCAGCATCGCTGCGGCGTCGTTGAAATCGAGAGAGGCTTTATTTTTTTGAGAGAAGGCAAGCCATGGCTCCATCTCCGCCGTCATGGGTGGCTGCTTGACGCGCTGGTCGACAAAGCCGGCTGATTTTGAAACGGACCCGAACGGCGCGTCGTTGTCGGGTGACGCCGGCACTGCGCCAATGTCGGCGGCGAGCCAGCCTTTCGCTATTTCCTCGATCCGTTCTTCGGCTGAATCGTTTGCGAAAAGCACAACGGCTGCGTAGGGCGCATTTCCCTCCACCGCCTGATCCCGCGACCATTGCACAGCGATACCCGGTGTCGCCTTCAGTACGTTAACAACGTCATTAAGGCTGTCTGAATCTTCATGATCACGTAACGCGAGATATTTGCGCATAAGCTCCCTCCCCTTTTAAAACACACAAAAAATTTTGGCTGTTTCAGCAGGCGGAAGCGTCAGGCAGGAAACGAGCGGAAATAGCTCTGACGAAGAAAGGCGCTGCGTGAGGCAAACATTATGCCGAGTCTTAAATTATGTCAACGATGAGTGCTTATAACGCTGATTAACCATCATAAAATAACTTATTAACCATAACCTGATATACTCTGCTCAACTTCATTCAGAGAAGGATATATGCCTCGTGAGCCTTTGGAATAATCCCCTCGCCGCCCTTTTTAATACGGCGCAGCCGGAACAGGCAGCGATACTAAACCAAAAACTGCATCGCGCGGTTGAAAGCGCGGCGCCGCCCTATGAAGATGCGCTGATTGATCAAATCAAGCCGCTGCTGCGCCAAGGCGCAGATATCAACGCGACCGATGCCGACGGCAATACAATTATCTCCAAGCTCTGCGCGCGCGGGTTCGACAAGGCCGTTGATTTCGCGATATCGAAAAAGGCCGAGCTGCTGGACGTCAACGCCTATGCCGACACAGCCCTTAGCGTTGCCGCCCGCAGCGCCAACCTGCCCGCGCTCAAAACCGTGATGGCCGAGCTGCAGAAAAACAATATGTCGAAAGCCATTTTCAGCCATGCCGCCGAGGCGCTGGCGGAAACGCATATGGATGACAGCATGGCAGGCCCACGCTTCAAAAAGGATGCCATTGAATGCATGCGCACGCTGGTCAACGCCGGCGCGGAGGTGAGTGATGAGGCGCAGAAATACGCCGCCCGCCATGTGACTTATTTCGCGATGGAGCTTCCGAAGGTCGCGCTGTTCATGGCCGAAAACCTTTTGGAAACCCGCGCGGAAAAAGCGGAAAACGATCAGAAGGCCAAGGACGCCGCGAAAGACAGGCTCGAAATGCGCAAGATCATCAAGGAAGACTTCGCGGTAAATGTGCAGCTCAACGCAATTCGCAAGCTTGACGCTAAGGGCCCCGGCAGCAAAGCCTAAATACTCCTCCGCCGTAATGCAGGACTTTTCAAGTTGCATCATTATGTATAATGAGGTACGATTAAACCTCATACACATTCCCGACTGATTCAGCCGAAGGAGATGCGCATGGCCACAAACGGACCCGCAAGCAACCTTGCCCGCCAGTTTAACAAAGCCCGCGCCCGTATGCGTGTTTACCCCGATGGCTTGCTGCAGGCAGCTGAAGAAATCGGCCCCGAAGACGAAGATATTCTTATCCAAAAAATCATCGCCGATAACGGCAAGTCGATCCGCAAAAAGAACGCAGATAATAACCAGATCCTCGACATCCTCGTCCAGACCGGCCATGGCAAAGCCGTCGGCACGGCGCTGGATAACGGAGCGGACGGTTTTGCCGTCAACCGCTATAACATGCCGCCGCTGCTGGAAGCCGCCTATTTTGCCAACCCTGAAGCGATGCGGGAGCTTGTAAAACACGGCATCCATACGCCCGTTGCCGATGCCGATGGCAACAATATTTTTGCGCGCATGCTGACCGTGAACCCGCCCGATGCGGTGAAGGGTTTGCCGGACATTCAAGCCCGCCGCCTTTTCTGCCTTGAAATTCTACTACAAAACGGCGCTGAGCCGGATTTTTACGCCAAGCAGCAAATGTTCATGGGTCACCGCCATCTGGCGACGCTGATACCGGAAGTAAATAACGCCGTGACGCTCGATGAAGCTTCCAAAACCCGCGACCTCAAGCAAATGCTGAAGGTTATCTCAACGGGTATCCACCCCGACGCCAACGCGGCCTTCGGCGGCTTTGCGCCCATCGGCTGGGCGGCGATACAAGGCGATGCCGCGGCGATGGAAGCGCTCGTTAAAGCCGGTGCTGACGTCAACCAGAAACTGCCCGGCG
>JBBQWK010000070.1:0-7506 GCA_038210695.1 Alphaproteobacteria bacterium | reverse complement strand
TGACAGCGATGCCGCAAAAGTCGGCTCCTGGGTTCTCGCCATCGGCAACCCCTTCGGTCTTGGCGGTACGGTCACGGCCGGTATCGTCTCGGCCCGTCAGCACGACATTAGCGCGGGGCCTTATGATGACTTCATCCAGACCGATGCCTCCATCAACCGCGGCAACTCCGGCGGCCCGATGTTCAACATGAAGGGCGAAGTCGTCGGCATTAACACGGCCATCTTCTCCCCCTCCGGCGGTTCCGTCGGCATCGGCTTTGCGATCCCGTCCAACATCGTCAAGGGCGTCGTCGAGCAGCTGGTGAAATACGGCAAGACGAAACGCGGCTGGCTGGGTGTGCGCATTCAGGAAGTCACGCCCGAAATCGCCGAGAGCCTCGGCATGGGCAAAGCGCGCGGCGCGCTTGTTTCATCCTCGACGCCGGGCGGCCCTGCTGAAAAGGCCGGCATTCAGGCGGGCGACGTGATTTTGTCTTTCAACGCGCATGACATTACGCATATGCGCAACCTGCCCCGCCTTGTCGCGGAAACGGAAGTCGGCAAATCGGCGCCTGTCATTCTTTACCGCAAGGGCACGACGCTCACCATTCCCGTGGAGCTGGGGCAGCTTGAAACGGCTGAAGCAAGCGGCGAGCTTGCTGACAAACAGGATGACGTCAAGAAAGACACGCCCGTTGAAGTCAAAGGCACGGAAGTTCCCAGCCTTGGCCTGATCCTTGGTCCCTTGACCGACATGGCGCGCGAGAAATATGGCCTCAACAAAACGCTGAACGGCGTCCTGATCACGAAAGTCGCGCCCAACAGCCCAGCTTCGGAAAAAGGCCTTGCGGCGGGCGATGTGATTGCCTCCGTCGACCAGAAGGACGTTGCGACCGAAGCGGATGTAGTGGCGAAAGTGGAAGCGGGCAAAAAAGCCGGCAACACTTCCGTACTGCTCTTCCTTGGCCGCAAGAACGACCTTCGCTTCGTGGCGCTGAAATTCCCGAAAGCGAAGTGACGGCAGTAAAACAAAAGGTACTTGTTATCGGGGGCCCGACTGCCAGTGGCAAGTCGGGCCTCGCCTTGTCTGCTGCCCTGAAACACGATGGCGTTATCATCAACGCCGATTCCATGCAGATGTACGACGGCCTTGGCATTTTAACGGCGCAACCATCAAGCGCCGACAAAGCCGCAGCGCCGCATGTTTTATACGGCCAGCTGGCGCCGGACGATATTTGCAGCGCGGCGCGGTACGCAAAGCTGGCGCTGGCTGAAATTGATGAAGCGCTGGCGGCAGGCAAGCTGCCTATTGTGACCGGTGGCACAGGCTTTTACCTGAAGTCGCTGCTAAAAGGCTTGAGCCCTATTCCATCCGTGCCGGATGATATTCGCGTGGCGCTTATAAAACGGCAGCAGGAAATTGGCACGGCTGCTTTATTTGCCGAGTTCGCGGGGAAAGACCCGGACACCGCAAGCAAGATCGACCGCGATAACCCGCAGCGTATTGTGCGCGCCTATGAAGTTTTAATCGCGACCGGCAAAGGCTTGAGTTATTGGCAGTCGCTACCGCCTGAACCACCGCCGGCGCATCTGGAGTTTATTACCGCGACGTTATTGCCGCAGCGGGCGACGCTTTACGCACAGTGCGATTCACGCTTTGGCCAGATGCTAGCGGCAGGCGCGCTTGATGAAGTGCGGGAATTCCAAAAAACCGCGACGCCTGAAATGCCGCTGGTCAAGGCGCTTGGCTATGCCGAACTTGCCTCGCACCTCGCCGGCAACATCACGCTGACGGATGCGATTACGCTGGCGCAGAACGCGACGCGGCAATACGCCAAGAGGCAGGTCACCTGGTTCCGCCACCAGATTGCGGCAGATATAGTGCTGGAGCAGCCGGATGCCGCGCTATTGACGGGGCGTCTGGCTTAGAAAATTTTCTCGAATGTACTTTGTTTCTTCTCGATCACAGGCACGTCGCCGGTGTTGGCGGGGTTGCCTTCTTCCTGATTTTTCTTCAGGCGCTTCGCCTCCTGCTTCGCATTGACGACAGAGGCGGGCGTTGCTTCATCCGTCGGCGGCTTGTCATCCCAGAAGACGAGCTTGTCGACGAGGGTGCGGTTTTTGAGGGCGATATAACCGTTTTCGCGGTTGATGGTGTCGCGGATGTCAGGGGTCGGGTTCTGCGCGCCCATTTTCGTCAGCAGCGTGTCTTCTGCCGTGCCTTTGTCGGCGCTGACGCTGCTGGTGCCGAGCAGTGCGGTTTTCGCCTGATTGGCAGCTTCGGACGCGGGCGGCGCGGAATCGGATGACGGGGGACGCAGCGCGTAATCGGGCGGCAGGGTGAGCGGCGCGCGTTTCACGACCATAAATTCATCCGGCGACTGGCGGCCGACGCCGAGTTCTTTTTTCACGCTGGAGCAGCCCGGCAGCGCAAGCACAAGCGCGAGGCAGAACAGCAGCGGTTTGAAATTCTTTGTCATTTTTTTAGTCACTTTCCAGGTTTTGTCAGCTTAGGTTTTGGGCTGGCTTTTTTTATCTTTTCCGGCGCTCATCAGCGTATCGACGACGAGCAGCGCCGCGCCAAGGCAAATGCAGCTGTCGGCAATGTTGAACGCAGGCCAGTGGTGCACATCGGCGTGCACATCAATAAAGTCGGCAACGGCGCCGAAGCGGAAACGGTCAATCGCATTGGCAAGCGCGCCGCCGATGATCAGCGGCAGTGCCGCCGACAACAGCCTTGTGCCCGCAAAGCTCATCCAGATGAAAAGCCCCATTGAGACGAACAGCGAGAAAGCGATAAACAGCGTCACCATCATGGTCGAGCCGCTGTCAAACAAGCCGAAGCTGACGCCGCGGTTCCAGACCATGACGAAATCAAGCCAGGGCGTATAGGTGACGGTCTTGAAGCTTTCCTGCAGGTCGGCAAATTCGGGCAGCGGCTGGCGGGTCAGGAACCAGGTCTGGAAGTCGATGTTCTTGGGCGTTGCCCGCAGCATCGTTTCCATGACCAGCCACTTGGTGTACTGGTCGACCGCGATGATGGCGCCGATAAAGAACAGCGCGAGGGCGAAAAACCGGCCCGGTTTATGCTTCTTGGTAAGGGACATGACGATGCCGGCGCTTTCGAAAATTTTGCGATAATCAGCTGGATTTGACCATAGCACGGGCTGCAAGGCAATCCTGATTCATCTGCGCTTTGAGCGCTTCAAGACCGTTGAAAGCCGCCTCGGGTCTCAAGAATTTCAAGGGCCTGACGCGCATTTCTTTGTCATAAATTTCTGCCGAAAAATCGAAGATAAAGGTTTCGAAAATCGGCTGCTCGATACGGAACATGGGGCGGATGCCGAAATTGGCAACCCCGCGGCGGAATTGCGCCTCCCCCTCTATCAGCACCTCGACCACATAGATGCCGTAGGGCAGCCGCACGTAGCGCCCAGCCTGCTGGTTGGCGGTGGGATAGCCCAGTTCCCGCCCGCGTTTGTCGCCATGCACCACCGGCGCTTCAATCTGCCAGTGCCAGCCGAGCAGCGCATTGGCAGCATCGAATTCGCCCTTCGATAAATGTTCGCGGATGCGGCTGGAGGAATAGGCCATGCCATCCGGGCAAAGCACCGGCTCGACAACCGTGAGGCCGAATTTTCCCGCAGCGGCGGCAGCACGCAAGGTATCGATATTTCCGGAGCGGTTGTGGCCGAAGGCAAAATCCGCACCGACGACGATATGTTGGGCCTGCAGTTTCTCCACCAAGATTTTATCGATGAATTCCTGCCCCGTCAGCGAGGCGAGATCGGCATTGAAAGCGAGCGCGAATAAATGATCAACGCCCATGTCATTCAGCAGTCGTTGCTTCATGGGCAGCAGCGTAAGGCGGAAGGGCGCGGCATTTTTCTGGAAGTATTCGCGGGGGTGCGGCTCGAAGGTCATGACGCCGGTGGGTGCGCCAAGTTCTTGTGCAACTTTCTGCGCCTGCCCGACCAGCGCGCGGTGGCCGAGATGCAGCCCATCGAAATTACCAATGGCAATCACGGCGCCAATTGCACCGGCGCCAATCTGGGCTAAATCGTTATGTAATTTTATCATCTTTCTTAAGCCCTTCGGCGTCACGCTTTGCGTCAACCCGCCTTCTGGCCCATAATAGGATAAAAGAGGATGAAATTCCATGCGTGCTATTGCCCTGCTGCTACTTGCTGCCCTGATCCTTGCCGCCCCCCCGGCAGAGGCGCGGAAGCCGAACACACGCTGCTACTGCATGCCCGCGCCTTTTGCCACGCGCTACACAACGGCGGATGCGGTTTTTACCGGCGAGGCTACGGAAGTGGAAACGCAGGAGCCCATGGTCGAATACGGCAACGATGATATTCCCGTCAAAGTGACCTTTAAAATCGACAAGGCCTATAAGGGCGCGAATGACGGCAATACGTTTTTGATTTACAGCAATATGCACGTCTGGACCTGCGCCGGCGCGACATTTGAAAAAGGCAAAAAATATCTGGTATACGCCTACAAACGCCGGCCGGAACATTACGAAACATGGTCGATCTACCAGTTCCCGTCCGAAACCTATGATGTCGGCGGCGCCTGCGGCGGCATTGCCCTGCAGGATGCGAAAGAAGCGGCGGATGATTTGATGCTGCTGAAAGACAAGCCGGTGGATAACACCACGCAATCGCCCATCATAAACGGCGTTATCGGCGCGATACCGGAGAAAAACGCACCAAAGCCCGAAGGCGCAGCGGAATAATAAAAAATTAGGCCGCGCGGCGGAGACTGAGACCGGCCCAGACTTCGCACAGCGCCGTCACCAGTTCTTCCATGTCTTTATCGGTGTGGAAGGGCGTGGGCGTGAGGCGCAGGCGTTCCGTGCCGCGGGGCACGGTCGGGTAATTGATCGGCTGCACGTAGATGCCGTGGTTTTGCAGCAGGTCATCGCTGGCGCGTTTGCAGAGGCGCGCATCACCCACCATCAGCGGCACGATATGGCTTTGCGAGATGAGCACGGGCAAGCCGGCATCCAGCAGCATTTTCTTCAACGTCGCGGCACGCTCCTGATGGCGCGCGCGCTCGACCTGCGATTCTTTCAGGTGGCGAACGGAGGCAGCGGCCCCCGCCAGCAGCGCCGGCGGCAGTGAAGTCGTGAAGATAAAGCTGGAGGCGTAGGAGCGCACGATATCGACAATTGCGCGGGTGGAGGCAATGTAGCCGCCCATAACGCCGAAGGCCTTGCCAAGCGTGCCTTCGCAAATATCGATACGGTGCATTTGGCCGTCGCGCTCCGCAATGCCGGCGCCGCGGTCGCCATACATGCCGACGGCATGTACTTCATCCAGATAGGTCAGTGCGCCGTATTTCTCGGCAAGATCGCAGATGGCCTTGATGGGGGAAATATCGCCATCCATCGAATAGACGGATTCAAAGGCGATAATTTTCGGGCGGCAGCGCTCGACCGAGGCGAGCAGCGTTTCAAGATGCTCCACATCGTTGTGGCGGAAAATATATTTCTCGCAGTTCGATGCCTTGATGCCTTGAATCATGGAGGCATGGTTCAGCTCGTCCGAGAAAATTACGCAGTCCGGCAGGACTTTCGCAATGGTGCTGAGCGCGGCTTCGTTAGAGATATAGCCGGAGGTAAACAGCAGCGCGGCATCCTTGCCATGCAGGTCCGCTAGTTCTTCTTCGAGGATAACGTGGTAATGCGTGGTGCCGGAAATATTGCGCGTGCCGCCCGCGCCGGCGCCGCTGGTTTTGGCGGCTGTGCACATAGCGTCGATGACTTTGGGGTGCTGGCCCATGCCGAGGTAATCATTGCTGCACCAGATGGTGACTTCCTGCTCGCCCGTTTCCGAACGGTGGATCGCTTTGGGGAATTTCCCGACCTGGCGTTCAAGATCGGCGAAGACGCGGTAGCGGCCTTCCTTGTGCAGGTCCGCAAGGCGGCTCTGGAAGAAGCTTTCGTAAAAGCTGAGGCTCGTATTTTTCACGGCGGGGGCAGCGGTTTTGAGTTTGGAGACCGACATCAGGGGGAACCATTCCGGCGGAAAAGCCATAATTGTTGCACCCAAATGATATACGCCCGGGAAAGCCGCGATGCAATAAAGATTTGCCCTTGATTTCGTTCGGTTAAATTTGGCCGCAGGGCGGCAGAAAATCACCTCCCGCCGATTGCCATAATTGTTGAGCCGCGTGTTTGAAGTGGTTGAATTTCATAGACCCTTTACGGGTTTACGATATGCTTATGGGATGATTATTGTATTTGGCTCTATGAACATTGATATCGTCATGCCGGTGGCGCATTTCCCCAAACCCGGGGAAACCGTGCTCTGCACCGCCGATTATTTGAGCCGCGAGGGCGGCAAAGGTGCCAATCAGGCCATCGCCGCCGCTCGGGCGGGCGCCAAAGTTGCCATGGCGGGCAAAGTGGGTGATGACGGTTTCGGCCGCCGCTCCGTCAACAATTTGAAAACCCAAGGCGTCTGGACGACCGCCATCGGCATTTCCGACCGGCCGACGGGCTGCGCCACCATTGCCGTGAACATGAAGGGCTCCAACATGATCATGGTCGCGCCCGGCGCGAACATGGATGCAACCAACGACCAGCTGCCGGATGAAGTCTTCAACAACAAAAACATCATCCTCTGCCAGCTGGAAGCAAGCCCGCGCGAAACCCTGCTGGTGCTGGAGCGCGCCAAAGCCAAGGGCGCAACGACCATCCTCAACGCTTCCCCGGGGCACATGGTGACGGCGGGCGATTTGCCGTCGGTCGACTATGTGATTGTGAACGAGATTGAAGCGCAGCAGCTGGCCTCCGGCTTTGGCCTGCAGTCAGACGATGCCGGCGCGATTGCAAAAGTTATTTCGGCGCATATCAACTGCACCTGCATTATTACGATGGAAGAACAGGGCGCGCTTGCGGCCAAGGCCGGCGCCCTCTTCCGAGTCGGCGCGCTGCCCATCGAAGCTGTGGATACTACCGGCGCGGGGGATGCTTTCTGCGGCATTTTCGCGGCATCGCTGCAGGCAGGGCATAACTGGCTAAACGCCATGCATCACGCGTCCGTCGGCGCAGGCCTCGCCTGCCTCGGCCTCGGCGCCCAATCAGGCATGCCGGCGCTAGATGATATTGAAGCGAATTTGTCGCGGCTGGAGCCGCCGGTGAAGATTTCCTGATAATGATGACCGAAGATAAAGCGGAAACGGAGCTATACGGAAGGTGGCTCCGCTTTCTCTTCGACCGTCCTGACAAACCGAACCAAAATGAATGGTACTGGGAATTAGGACTTAAAGATTTTTCAGCTTCTGATGAGCAAAAAGTTTTTCTGATTGGGAAAACGTTTGAAAATTCTGGCACCGACCTGCTTAAATATTCGGATCTTCAAGTGAATAATGGGCTAAATTATATTCTTAACAATATAATATCCGACACTGTATTTTTGCTGACAAAAAAAGCGTTGCAGAGGATTTAAGAACGGCTTCAATTTTAAAGATGAAATATCTTTATCATGACTGCTTCGCTAAACGCTGTGAACCCGT
>JBBQWK010000069.1:0-7528 GCA_038210695.1 Alphaproteobacteria bacterium | reverse complement strand
TTTGCGGAAGACAGCGATTTTGACGGTGGTATTGAGGTTTTGTGTGGCGAGCAGATATTTGAGCGCTTCGGGGCTGGCGACGACGCGGCCGTTGACACTGACAATAACGTCACCGGCTTTGAGCCCCGCGCGCGCGCCGGGGCCCTTGGGATTGACGGCGGTAATGAGCGTGCCTTGCGTGGTGGAGAGGCCAAGACTCTCAACCATTTCCGGTTGCACGGCCTGCCCCGTAATGCCCGACCACGGGCGCACAAGTTTGTTGCCGTGATGCGCGGCATCCACCACTGTGCGGAGCATGTTGGACGGAATGGCAAAGCCAAGGCCCACGCTGCCGCCCGTCTGCGAGAAGATCATGGAGTTAATGCCGACAAGACGGCCTTTCATATCGATCAGCGCGCCGCCGGAATTGCCGGGGTTGATGGCAGCGTCGGTCTGGATGAAATAGCCGTAGTCGCGGCCCATGCCGGTGCGGGCAAGGCCGGAGATAATGCCGCTGGTCACTGTCTGCCCGACGCCGAAGGGGTTGCCGATAGCGAGCACAAGGTCACCGACCTCTAGACTGTCGCTGTCCGCCAGTTCCAGCGTGGGTAGTTTTGCGCCTTTGGGATCGATGCTGAGAACGGCGAGGTCGGATTTTTCATCCACCAGTTCTTTTTTGGCGGCATATTCATGGCCGTCATTGGTCACGACGATAATTTCAACCGCGTTGGAAATGACATGGGTGTTGGTGGCGATTTTGCCCGCGGCATCGACGATGACTCCGGAGCCGAGAGAATTTTCCGTCCTCGTGCCGCCGCCCATGCCGGGCATGCCCTGCATGCCGAAGAACTGGCTGAAGAACGGGTCGTTGAAGAAGGGGCTGGCCTGCTGCTGCACGACGCGCTTGGCGTAAATATTGACGACGGCGGGGCTGGTCTTTTTGACCAGCGGCGCGAAAGACAGCTGCATCTGCTGCACGCTGGCCGGCACCTGCGGCGTATCCGCCCCTTGCGCCATGGCAGGCAGGCAGGCGAGGACGAGAGCGAGGCAGAGATTTTTAAAATTCCAAAAGGCTTTCATTTAATTCTCCTTCCAACTCAATTTTTTACAGCTTCCAGCAAAGTGCAATTTCATCAAGGCTCGCGCCGCCGATCTCGATGGCTTTGCTGCCACATTCTACACCGCCAAGGTGACGGTAAAAACCGGCGGTTTTATTGGCCTTCAGCACCCATAAATAGAAGCTGCCCATACCCATTGATTTAAGGCTGTTCTGCCCCGCTTCAAACAGTTTTCTTCCCCAGCCTGTTCCTTGCGCCGCCTGCAGCAGGTAGATGGCGTAAACCTCCCCTGCAAAGCCCAGGGAAGCCTCCCGCGCGGTGCCAAAGCTGCAGAACCGGCAATCTGCCCGCCTGTTTCAGCCACTGTCATGCCCCTGTCCGGCGTCATATCGGCAAGTGTGGCCTGCCAGCGGATTGTGCGCTCCGGAATCGATAAATTTCGTAAATATTCAGCCGGTACCAGACCTTTATAGGTTTCCTGCCAGCTGGTGACATGCGCGATGGCGATGCCTGCGGCGTCTTCAATACGGGCGGGGCGTATCAGCATTGCGTTTCACCAAAGTAAAAGGGCGGGAATTGCTTCCCGCCCCTTTTATAGCCTGTTTTGGCCGATTAGTAACCGGTCGCGCGTTTCTTGGGGCGCATGTCGGCTTTGGGCGGCGTATCGTGTTCTTGCGCTTCAAGGTTCTGGTCGGGACCGCTATCCTTGCCTTTTTCAGCGCGGTCGCGGTCAACGAGTTCGATGAAGGCCATGGCGGCGTTGTCACCAAAGCGGAAGCCCGCTTTCATGACGCGGCAGTAGCCGCCGTCGCGTTCCAGATAGCGTTTGCCGAGAACGTCAAACAGCTTCTTCACTTGCGTTTCGTCGCGCAGGCGGGACATCGCGAGGCGACGGTTAGCGAGGCCGCCTTTTTTGCCGAGCGTGATCAGACGATCGATCAGCGGCTTCAGTTCTTTCGCTTTCGGCAGTGTCGTTTCGATCTGCTCGTGCTTGATCAGAGCCGCACACATGTTCGCGAACATCGCATGGCGGTGCTGGGTTTTTACGCCGAGTTTACGGCCTTTTCTTCCGTGACGCATTGTACGGTCTCCTTTAAAATCGCCTCCCTCGGGAAGCGGATTGATCAAGCCTTATCCTGTATGCCAGCAATAAAGCTTTGGGGACAATCCCCGGCAGTCACCGCGGCATAACGCCGCGGTTAGTAATTGGTTCAGAACGGCTCTTCGAGTTTTTTGGCCAGTTCTTCGATATTCTCGGGCGGCCAGCCTTCAACTTTCATGCCGAGGTGGAGGCCCATGTTGGTGAGGACTTCCTTGATCTCGTTAAGCGACTTGCGGCCGAAGTTCGGCGTGCGCAGCATGTCGGCTTCGGTTTTCTGGACGAGGTCGCCGATGTAGACGATGTTGTCGTTCTTGAGGCAGTTGGCCGAGCGGACTGAAAGCTCGAGCTCTTCGACCTTGCGCAGCAGGTGGCGGCTGAACGGCAGTTCGTCTTTCGCTTCTTCCTTGGCAACCGAGGTCGGCTCCTGGAAGTTGACGAAGACCTGCAGCTGGTCTTGCAGGATACGTGCGGCGAAAGCCACTGCGTCTTCCGGCTTGATCGTGCCGTTGGTTTCAACGTCAAGCGTCAGCTTGTCGTAGTCGGTGATCTGGCCGACGCGGGTGTCTTCGACCTTGTAGGAAATTTTGCGGACGGGCGAGAAGATGCTGTCCACGGGAATAACGCCGATGGGGGCATCTTCATGACGGTTCTGCGCAGCAGGGCGATAGCCTTTGCCATTGGAAACGGTGAGTTCCATCGACAGCTTGGCCTTGTCGCCGATGGTGCAGATGACGAGGTCAGGGTTGATGATTTCGATGTCGCCGGTGGTTTCGATCATGCCGGCTTTAACTTCGCAGGGGCCTTCCGCGTTCAGGCGCAGCTTTTTGGAGCCGTCAGCCTGCATGCGGATTGCGAGGTTTTTGATGTTGAGGATGATGTCTGTCACGTCTTCGCGGACGCCGGGGATGGAGGAGAACTCGTGCAGGACGCCGTCAATCTTGATGCCGGTCACAGCCGCGCCTTGCAGCGACGACAGGAGGACGCGGCGCAACGCGTTACCGAGCGTGAGGCCGTAGCCGCGCTCCAGAGGTTCAACGACGACGGTGCCGTAGCGGTTCGCATCTTTGCTCGTGCTGACGTCTACCTTGTTCGGTTTAATCAGTTCTTGCCAATTTTTCTGGATCAAGACATTCCCCTTTATTAGCTATTTGATTTAGTGCTTATCCCGTAACAGCCGAAAGGCGCCCCCGTAAAAACGGCGGCGCCATGAGGCCAGAATATCAGACGCGGCGCTTTTTGCGCGGGCGGCAGCCGTTGTGCGGGACGGGCGTGATGTCGACGATCGAGTTGATCGCGAAACCGACGGCCTGCAGCGCGCGGAGAGCCGACTCACGGCCCGAACCCGGACCGCGGACGAGAACTTCGAGCGTCTTCACGCCGTGTTCTTTCGCCTTCTTGCCAGCATCTTCAGCAGCCATCTGGGCTGCATAGGGGGTCGATTTGCGCGAACCCTTGAAGCCCATGTGACCGGCGCAGGACCAGGAAATGGTATTGCCTTGCGCATCGGTGATGGTGACGATGGTGTTGTTGAAGGTCGAGTTAACGTGCGCAACACCGGCGGTGATGTTTTTGCGCTCTTTTTTGCGCGCCTTCGGTGCGGCTTTTTCAGATGCTTCTTTTTTTGCCATGGCTCAATTCTGCTTGCGAGGTTACTTAATTATTTCTTGACGGCGATTTTCTTGCCGGCGATCGTTTTGCGCGGGCCCTTGCGGGTGCGTGCGTTGGTGCGCGTGCGCTGGCCGCGAACGGGCAGGCCTTTGCGGTGGCGCAGGCCACGGTAGCAGCCAAGGTCCATCAAACGCTTCACGGTCATGGTGACATCGCGGCGTAGCTCGCCCTCGACCTTCACCGATGCCTTGATGGCGTCGCGGATGCGGTTAAGCTCGTCTTCCGACAGAGCATTGACGCGCTTGTTCCAGGAAACTTTCGCGGTTTCGAGAATCTTGACGGCGCTGGTACGGCCGATGCCGTAGATGTAAGTCAGCGCGATGCCAACTACTTTTTCGGTGGGGATGTTGACACCTTCGATACGTGCCACGGGCGGTCTCCTGGGTTTATTGGCTAACGGTTATACAAAAATAGGTTTTCGCCCAATAAGGGCAAGGCTTGCGCATTATAAGAACCGCGGGCCAAACGTCAACAGGTTATTTACCTAATTTAAAGCCTAATCCGGCTTTTTACAGGCTGGGTCCCTTTTTAGGGGGTGTTACCCAAACTTTTTTGGGGGATTCACGTTCGCACCCCCTTTTTCGGGCGTCAGAAGGGTCTCGATATCGGCCGTCACCTTGTCCATGGAGGCCATGCCGTCCACTGTTTTGAGCATTTTACGGGCTGCATAGAAGGGGAGAATCGGTGCGGTCTGGGTATGGTAGGTGTTGAGTCGCTCCCGGACGGTCTTTTCATTGTCGTCCGAACGGCGGACGAATTTGTCGACCGCATGGCATTTATCGCAGGAATGGGGGTCGTGCGGGACCTTGAATTTGTCGTGATAGCCCTCGCCGCAGTCGCCGCAGCTGAAACGGCCGGAGATTCGCTCCACCAGCTTGTTGTCGTCGACGCCAATTTGGACGACGCCGTCGAGCTTGATGTTCTTTTCGGCCATCATCTTCTCGAGCGCCTCTGCCTGGCTGACGCTGCGCGGGAAGCCATCAAGGATAAAGCCGTTGGCGCAATCGGGCTGGGAGATTCGCTCCTCGATCATCTTGACGGTGATTTCGTCCGGCACAAGGGTGCCGGCATCGAGGATCTTCTTGATCTGGAGGCCGAGGGGATCGTTGGGGTCCTTCACGCGGGCGCGGAAGAGGTCACCGGTCGAAATCGTCGGGATACCGTGTTTCGCCGAAAGCCTGCTTGCCTGCGTTCCCTTGCCCGCACCGGGCGGGCCCAGAAGGATGATCCTCATTATTTACGCGCCCCTCTCAATTTTGCCTTTTTTATAGACCCTCGTACTGGTGCGCCAGCAGGTGGGAGTGAATCTGCGCCACCGTGTCCATCATGACGGAAACGGTAATCAGCAAGCTGGTGCCGCCGAAATAGAACGGCAGGTGGAATTTGGCGATCAGCATTTCCGGCAGGATGCAGATAAAGACGAGGTATGCAGCGCCGATAACGGTAATGCGCGTCAGGATGTAGTCGAGGTAGTCGCCCGTCGCCTTGCCGGGGCGGATGCCGGGAATAAAGCCGCCGTATTTGCGCAGGTTCTCCGCCGTCTCGTCCGGGTTGAAGACGATGGCTGTGTAGAAGAAAGTGAAGAAGATGATAAGGAAGCAGTAGAGGCCCATGTAAACCGGCTGGCCGTGCTGCAGGTAGCGGGAGATCACATCCACCCATTCGCCGCCGCCCTGCCCGCCCGTGAAGCCGACAAAGGTCATCGGCAGCAGCAGCAGGGAAGATGCGAAGATCGGCGGGATAACGCCGGCCGTGTTCAGCTTCAGCGGCATGTGGCTGGCGTCGCCGCCCATCATACGGTTGCCGACCATGCGTTTCGGGTACTGGACGACGACACGGCGCTGCGCGCGTTCCATGAAGACAATGAAGGCCACGACCGCCGCAACCATGACGACGATGCCGATGATGACCAGCGGCGAGATGGCGCCGGTACGGCCGAGTTCCAGCGTGCCGGCGATGGCGCGCGGGATGCCGGCGACGATGCCGGCGAAGATGATGAGCGAGGTGCCGTTGCCGACGCCGCGCGTGGTGATCTGCTCGCCAAGCCACATCAGGAAGATGGTGCCGCCAAGGATGGTGATGACGGTGGTGATGCGGAAGTAGATACCGGCGTTGATGACGGCGGAGCCGACGGAGCTTTGCATGTTTTCAAGACCGACCGCGAGGCCATAGGCCTGGACGGCGGCAAGAATGATCGTGCCATAGCGGGTGTACTGGTTGAGGCGTTTGCGGCCCGCCTCGCCTTCCTTCTTCATCGCTTCCAGTTGCGGGTTCATGGAGGTCATGAGCTGCATGATGATGGAGGCGGAAATGTAGGGCATGATGTTAAGCGCGAAGATGGACATGCGCTGCAGCGCGCCGCCGGAGAACATGTTGAACATGTCGAGCACGCCGCCTGATTTCTGGGTGAAAATATCCGCCCAGATCGCGGGGTCGATGCCCGGCAGCGGGATATGCGTGCCGATGCGGAAAACGATCAGCGCGATCAGCGTAAACAGCAGGCGCTGCTTCAGCTCGGTCGCTTTGGCGAAGACGCCCATATTGACGTTGGAGGCAAATTGCTCGATCGCGGAAGCCATGGCAGTTCTGTATCCCTTAATTGTTTTTTATGGTGTTTTTATTGTTGCGGTATTCGCCTTCGACATTACAAGACCGCCCCCCTTGATGCAATGGATAATAAGCCCAGAGAATCATGGGTTTCGGGAGAGGCTGCCCGCCCCTTCCCGCTTGCCGTTTGGCGCTGCGAAAAGGACAATAAAGACGGGAGATATATAGGCCGGAATAAAAAAAATCCCCGCATCGCTGCGGGGATTTTTTTGATAAACCTAAAAGGCCGGAAGAATTACTTCTTCTTTTCTTTTTTCGGCTTCAGAAGCTTGTTGATTTTCGCGGGCAGCAGGTCGATCTTGCCGCCGGCCTTTTCAATCGCTTCGACAGCCGACTTGGAGGCTTTCGTTGCGATGATGGTGGCTTTGGTCTTGATCGTGCCGGTGCCGAGAACTTTCAGGCCGTGTTCTGCCTTGTGCAGGATGCCCACTTCGATGAGCGCCGCGATATCAATCGTCTTCGTGGCGTTCAGTTTCTTGTGGTCAAATGCCGTCTGCAGGTCGCTGAGGTTGATTTCAGCGTACTTCAGCTTGTTCCGGTTGGTGAAACCGCGCTTAGGCATACGGCGAACGAGAGGGGACTGGCCACCCTCGAAGCCTTTGATCGCAACGCCGGTACGGGCTTTCTGGCCCTTGACGCCGCGACCGGCTGTTTTGCCTTTGCCGGAACCGATACCGCGGCCGACCAGAATACGGGTCTTGCGGGCGCCGGGATTATCTCTCAATTGGTTGAGTTTCATGACTATTGTTTCCTGTTTCCTTACGCCGCGTCTTCGACTTTGACGAGGTGTTTGACGGCTTCAATCATGCCGCGCACTTCGGGGCTGTCGACGAGGATCTTGGAGCGGTGGCGCTTGTTGAGGCCGAGACCGATGAGGGTCCCTTCCTGTTTCTTGATGCGGCCGATCGTGGAACCCGTCTGGGTGACCTTGATTTTCTTGCCGGTGGAAGCGGCTTTCTTCGGCGCTGCTGCTTTTGCGGCAGGCGCTTTGGGAGCAGCGGCTTTTGCCGGGGCTTTAGCGGCGGCTTTCGGCGCTGCTTTCTTCTCTTCAGTCATCAGACTTCTCCTTTTCATCACCCTTGCGACCCAGCACTTCGTTGACGCGGCGGCCACG
>JBBQWK010000068.1:0-7563 GCA_038210695.1 Alphaproteobacteria bacterium | reverse complement strand
GTGCACTTGGCGGTATTCTGAACGCATTTATCGTGCCCTTTGTTTTTGACCGCATCGTCGAATACCCAATTCTTCTTATTCTATCCTGCCTCATGAACCCGGCGTTTCGTGAAAAGATGAATCTCACCGCCAAGCTGTTCTTCGGCTTTTCGCTGCTGACTTTATTTATGTACCTGTCTTGCGTCAGCGGCAATGCGGCGCTGGGCCAAACGGCCACCGGACGGCTGTCAACCGGCGTTCTCGTCGCGGATATTCTTCTTTTTACCGTCGCCATCCTCATGGCCACAAGCCTTCGCGCAGCTTTTTACGGCGGCATTCTGCTGATGCTTTCCGCGCAGTTTATCGTGCAACGCGATATCGTTATGACGACACGAAACTTCTACGGCGTCGTCAAGGTGCTGGATGTGCCTGTAGACATCGACGGCAAACAGCGCACGGTACGCTACATGTACCATGGCACCACTGCGCACGGTTATCAGATCAAGGACCCGTTATACGAGAAAAAGCCGACAGCCTACTTCTGGGCGGGCGGTCCGGTGGGCATCGTCTTCTCTCTCTTCCAGCCTAAAAATATTGGTGTCATCGGGCTAGGCACGGGCACTTTTAATTGCTACAGCAATAAAAATAACGCCTTCACCTTCTATGAAATTGACGAAGCTGTGCGCCGTGTCGCGGAAAACCAGTTTACGTTCCTTTCCGCCTGCCACGGCAAACGCGCGGCGCGCATTGTTATGGGCGATGGACGGCTGGAAATCGCCAAGTCAGACGAGAAGTTTGATCTCATCGCCCTGGATGCCTTTGCGTCTGACACCATCCCCACGCACTTGCTGACGCGCGAAGCGGTTGAAACATATATGTCTAAACTTGATAAAAAAGGCATTATCATTTTCAATCTGTCCAACCGCTATTTCACCCTTGCCAAGCCACTGCAGCGCATCGCCACGGTGCTGGGGCTGAACAGCCGCGTGGTGCTGGATATTCCCAAAACAACGCCTTATGCCTCCGCCAGCCTGTGGTTTGCCATGGCGCGGGCGGATACAGACCTTTTCGCGCTTGATGATTATGGCTGGGTGGCGCTTCCGCCGTCAAAAGACTTGCGCATCTGGACGGATGATTATACAAACCTTTTAAGCACGCTGGAGTAGTCACATGCCAAAACGCACCGACATTAAATCCATCGCCATTATCGGCGCCGGCCCTATCGTTATCGGCCAGGCCTGCGAATTCGATTACTCGGGCACGCAAGCCTGCAAGGCTTTACGCGATGAGGGTTACCGCGTCATCCTCATCAACTCCAATCCCGCCACCATCATGACGGACCCGAACCTTGCGGATGCGACATATATCGAGCCGATCACGCCGGACATTGTTGCCAAAATCCTCGAGAAGGAAAAGCCGGATGCGCTGCTGCCAACCATGGGCGGACAGACAGCACTGAACACCGCGCTCGAACTTGCCAAAAACGGCACGCTTGAAAAACTTGGCATCGAGCTGATCGGCGCAAAAAAAGAAGCCATCGAACTGGCCGAAGACCGTGACCTTTTCAAGAAAATGATGGACAAGCTGGGGCTTGATTCAGCGCGCGGAAAAACCGTGAACAGCTATTCGGAAGCGATCGAGCTGCTGGATTACGTCGGCCTGCCCGCCATTATCCGTCCCTCCTTCACGCTCGGCGGTACGGGCGGCGGCATTGCGTATAACCGCAACGAATACGAAACTATTGTGCGTCAGGGCCTCCACGCCTCGCCCATCAAGCAAGTGCTGATTGAAGAATCCATCATCGGCTGGAAAGAATACGAGATGGAGGTTGTGCGCGACAAGGCGGACAACTGCATCATCATCTGCTCCATTGAAAACATCGACCCCATGGGCATCCATACGGGCGACAGCATTACCGTCGCCCCTGCCCTCACATTGACGGATAAAGAATATCAGGTCATGCGCAATGCCTCGATCGCCATCCTGCGCGGCATCGGCATTGAGACCGGCGGCTCCAACGTGCAGTTCGCCGTAAATCCCGATGACGGCCGCCTGATTGTTATCGAGATGAACCCGCGCGTTAGCCGTTCTTCCGCGCTGGCATCGAAAGCAACAGGCTTCCCCATCGCCAAAATTGCGGCAAAACTGGCCGTCGGTTTTACGCTGGATGAACTGCAGAATGATATTACCGGCACAACGCCCGCCGCCTTCGAGCCGACGATTGATTACGTCGTCACAAAAATCCCCCGCTTCAACTTTGAAAAATTCCGCGGCACGGAAGTGCGCCTGACGACCTCCATGAAATCCGTCGGCGAGGTCATGGCTATGGGACGTACGTTCGAGGAATCGCTGCAGAAAGCACTCTGCTCTCTTGAAACCGGCCTTACCGGCCTGAACGAAATGAACCTGATGCCTGCAGGCGTCGAATACAACGAGCAGCATATCGTCGCTGCCCTGTCGCAACCGCGGCCGGACAGGCTGCTGGTGATTGCGCAAGCCTTCCGTCACGGTTTTTCGGCGGAAGACATTTATAAACATTCGAAATACGACCATTGGTATCTCGAGCGCATCAAGTCGCTGGTTGACCACGAAGCGCGCCTTAAAAAAGACGGCCTGCCGAAAAATTTCCATGACTGGATCGAGACCAAGCAGCTTGGCTTTGGCGACGCACGCATTGCCGAGCTGACGGGTAAAAAAACTGCGGAAGTAACAAAACTGCGCCAAAAGGCAGGTGTGCATCCGGTTTATAAACGCGTCGATACCTGCTCCGCCGAATTCCCGTCAAACACTTCCTACATGTATTCGACCTACGAAGTGAACGGCTTCGAGCTTGGCAAATGTGAAGCGCGTGTCAGCGACCGCAAAAAAGTCATCATCATCGGCTCCGGCCCCAACCGTATCGGTCAGGGTATCGAGTTCGATTATTGCTGCGTCCATGCCTCCTTCGCGCTCCGCGAAAAAGGCATCGAAAGCATCATGATCAACTGCAACCCGGAAACCGTTTCAACCGATTACGACACATCCGACCGCCTCTACTTCGAAGCAATCACCGCCGAAAAAGTCCTCGACATTATTCATGTCGAGCAGCAAAAAGGCGAAATGCTGGGCGTTATCGTCCAGCTGGGCGGCCAGACGCCGCTGAAACTGTGTCAGGAACTGCAGGATGCCGGCGTTAAAATCCTCGGCACCACCCCCGACGCGATTGACCTTTCCGAAGACCGTGAACGTTTCTCGAAATTACTGCAAAAAGTGAAACTGAAGCAGCCTGCCAACGGCAACGCCCGCACGCGTGCCGAGGCGGAGAAAATTGCGCTTGAACTTGGCTTCCCGCTGGTCCTGCGCCCTTCCTACGTCATCGGCGGCAGCGGCATGGAGATTGTGCATGATATGGATGGCCTCCGCCGCTATATCGATGCCGCTGTACATGCCTCCGGCGACAACCCTGTTCTGATCGACAGCTATCTTTCCAACTGCATCGAAGTCGATGTGGATGCGCTTTGCGACGGCAAGGAAGTGTTCATCGCCGGCGTCATGGAGCATATCGAGGAAGCCGGCATTCACTCCGGCGACAGCACCTGCTCCCTGCCGCCCTATTCGCTTCGGGAGGAAATTGTCGTCGACCTCATGGACCAGACGATGACCCTTGGCAAGGCGCTGGGCGTTGTTGGCCTCATGAACGTGCAATTTGCCGTCAAGCAAAGCCGCGACCCTTCCAACCTCGACCACTACGACATATATGTGCTGGAGGTAAACCCCCGCGCCAGCCGCACCGTGCCCTTCGTCGCCAAAACGACGGGCGTGCAAGTCATCAAGGCAGCAACGCGCCTGATGACCGGCGAGAAAATTGCGGCCCTAAAAGCCGATGGCACCATTCACCACCGCAAGTTCGACCATGTGGCAGTGAAAGTGCCTGTCTTCCCCTTCGCGCGTTTCCCGAAGGTGGATGCGGTGCTGGGACCGGAAATGAAATCAACCGGCGAAGTCATGGGTATTGACCGCGACTTCCGCCGCGCCTTTGCCAAAGCAAGGGTCGGCGCTGGCTCCAAACTGCCGCTATCCGGCACGGTTTTCATCTCCGTCCGCGATATCGACAAGAACGTCATTATCCCACTCGCCGCGCGCCTCGCTGACATGGGTTTCCAGATTGTGGCAACGGGTGGTACAGCGCGTCACCTTGTCGAAGCTGGCATCCGCGCGCGAAAAGTCAATAAAGTCCATGAAGGTCAACCACATGTGATCGATTCCATGATCAATGGCGACATTGCCCTCATGCTGAATACGACCGATGGGCCCCAGGCCGTGGCGGATGACTTTAACTTGCGCCGCGCGGCATTACAGAATAAAATCCCCTACTATACAACCATCCCGGGTGCCAAAGCGGCTGTGGACGCCATAGCGGCTTTGCGGCAATCGGGACCGTTCGACGTAAAATCGCTGCAGGAATATTTGAAGGCAGCGTAAGAAATAAGGGCATTTACAGATATGCAGAAGGTACCAATGACAGCCGCAGGCTTCCAGCGGCTTGAGGAAGAAATTAGACAATTGAAGTCGGTAGAGCGCCCGAGCATCATCGAGCAGATCGCCGAAGCGCGCTCGCATGGAGACTTGTCGGAGAACGCGGAATATCATGCGGCACGTGAAAAGCAGAGCTTTATCGAAGGCCGCCTGATGGACCTCGAGGACAAACTGTCGCGCGCCGATGTTATCGACACCAGCAAAATGTCCGGCAATGTCGTTAAGTTCGGCGCTTTTGTGAAGGTTGTCGACGAAGACACCGAGATCGAGCAGAACTTCCAGATCGTCGGCGAATACGAGGCGAATATCGACAAGGGCCTTCTGGCCCTGACCGCCCCGCTGCCGCGCGCGCTGATTGGCAAGACCATCGGCGACAGCGTCGAGGTCACAACGCCCAAAGGCCCCAAAGCGTACGAGCTGCTCGACGTCAAATACAAATAACTTAGAATCCGCGGCCGAATTTGATTTTCGGCGACTTGATGTTGAATTGCCGCTTGGGCTTCACCTGCTCGATCAGCGTGATCTGCAGGTCGCCGTCCTTGGTCGCATGCACCGTCACGCCGATGTGGTGTTTGGCGCAGAGCTGCTTCAGGCGATTCATTTTCTCCAGCATATCCTTTGCATGTCTTCCAGCAGCCGTGCTGTCAGCCGCTTCCTGTGTAGCATCAGGTTTCAGGCAATAGACATGGCGTGCTGCAACGGCGCGTTCCGCTGCGGGCTGTAATTTGTCGACGTTGTTGGCGGCTGCATTGAAGGCATTTGAAATCTCGCCAAACAGGCTGGCATTATAAAAGATGATTTTAGTGTTATGGGTGCCGATGCGGGTTGGAAAATTTTCGACCAGATCGGACACGGAATCAAACCAGCGGCCAATACTGGCGCGCTCCCCGTTAGCGGCAATGTCCTGCGGCGTTGTCATCGCTAGATCCTTCGTCAACGCGGCCATACTATCAAGGTCAATTTTTATGTCAACAAAATCAACCGTTTCCCAGCAATTCCAGACGGTTAATCCAAGCTTTACGCAATTGCCCTATGATAAGCAGCATGATTGACGATTTTCCGGAGCTGAATAAGGACTTCACGCGCAACGCCAAAGACTATCTGGCGGGCAATCTGCTGTTCATGGTGGATGGTTCTGGCGGCATGACAGCCGCCTATGGCAACGTCAATCCTGACCCCGTAGTCTGCACCTTGTCTTCCGCTCTTTCCATTCAGGCGCGGACAGGCGCGAATGTGAGTGCGAAGTTCTGGGGAGAAGAAAAAGGCGCCGTCGATATTGACCTGCGCCAGAACGAGGAATCTTGGCGGCGGCAGATGCCGAATGGCCAGACGTTACTCAAACCCGCCGTGAAGGAACTTGTCACGCGTCTAACAGGCCGCAAACTACCATCACCGCTACACATTATTTTTGTTTCCGATGGCGTTTTCACGGATGGCGACCCGAATGCGGCGATGGAGCAGGTTGACCTCCTCCGTAAAATTCCCGGCGTTGTGATTGACGTCGTTATCACCGAAAAAGAAATCCGCACAGCGCCCCATGAGCGTGCGGGACTTGCTGCCATGGCGCATACTTTGAGCCGCGAAGAACAGGGTTTCGATATTGGCGTTGCACATGCCAGCGGGCCCGAGATGCTGCAAAATGCCATTCGAGACTTTATTGAAGCCCGCATGCAGCCCGAAGTGATGCAGCGCCGGCATACGGCTGCGACGGTGGAGGCAACCAAGACCGGCCTCGAGCATGCCATCCGCCCCTTGAAGCCGCCCACGAAATGGAAGACTCCCTCCTCCGCATAAAAAAACCCGGCTCAAATGGCCGGGTTTTTTAATTCTATATGTCGACGCGATTATTCGACTTCGACCGGTACGCCAGGCTTGTGCTTGGCAACGCGAATGCCGAGGGCCGACTTGATATGGCTGACGTTCGGCGCGGTGGTCAGGTGCGTCGTCAGGAATTTCTGGTAGGAATCCCAGTCTTCCGCGACGATTTTAAGAATGTAATCCGCTTCGCCTGAAACAAGGTGGCATTCGCGCACCAGCGGCCAGCTGCGGACGAGATCTTCGAATTTCTTGAGATCGGTTTCCGACTGGCTGGAAAGACCAACCTGTGCGAAAACGCTGACGCCGAAACCGAGTGTGCCGGGATCAATCTCGGCATGGTAACCCTTGATGACGCCGGCTTCCTCGAGCGCGCGCACACGGCGCAGGCAGGGCGGCGCGGAAATGCCGGCGCGCTCCGCGAGTTCAACGTTGGTCATGCGGCCCTGCTCTTGCAGGTCGTGGAGAATTTTGCGGTCGATGCGGTCCAATTTTACTTTGGGCATTTTGTTGCTCTGAAAAGGGTTAAGTTAGAATCAAACTCTGTAATGTAATAATATTACCACATCTTACTTTCAAGCGGAATATTAGAAAATGTTTTGTTTCTGAATCTTTCAATCGCGACGGTCTTGCCAAGTCACTGATGCAGCGCAGCAAATAGCCAAAACAACGCCTTTCCGCCACGTATAAAGGCGTTATATTAAGCTGTATAAGGGGCAAATTACTTGTCAGAATCTTTAATCAAAAGCTGCTGGGTCCTCACCGAAGGCATCGCCGGCACCGAAAACCAGTGTATTGGTCTCGCGGAAGCTTTGGGCGTCACGCCCGTCATCAAGCGCGTGAAACTGCGTTTCCCATGGAAACAGCTGAGCCCGTGGCTGGATTGGGGACACGGTTATGCCCTCGCCGCTGACAGCGACCCGATAGAGCCCCCTTGGCCCGACCTGCTTATTTCCAGCGGCCGCAAAAGCGTTGGCATTGCACGTTATGTGCGCAAGGCAAGCCGCGGCAAAACTTTCGTCGTGCAAATACAGGACCCGCGCGTGGGGCCGAAGCCATTTGACCTTGTGGTGCTGCCGCAGCATGACCTGACCCGCGGCGAGAATGTAATGGTTACAAGGGCCGCGCTTCACCGCATCACGCCTCAAAAACTTCAAAGCGGCATCGACAAAGCCGGTGCGGCGCTTGAAAAACTGCCTAAAACACGTGTGGCGGTGCTGATTGGCGGTAACAGCCGCTCCCACAGCATGACGG
>JBBQWK010000067.1:0-7574 GCA_038210695.1 Alphaproteobacteria bacterium | reverse complement strand
CAGGCCGGGGTGAAACGCCTCCCCGCCTGCGCCATACCAGGTTTCCTTGGCCTGATAGGCGCCGTCGACAAAAACCGTTTTGGAATCCCAGTTGAGGCGGGAGCGCGGCAAATAATCCCCGCGCTCGATCAGCAGGATGCGCTTGCCGCTGGCGCCCAGTCGCTGCGCGAGCGATGCGCCGCCGGGGCCGCTGCCGATAACGATTACATCATAATGATCTGCCATGGTGACTTCCCCTAACCTTCAGGAAGTCAACTTTAGCATTTCCGCCGAGGCAAGCCAGCGGCTTTACGATCCGGTTACAATCAGGTTATGTGCCGTGACCAGCGCGTCTTCATCGGTGATGTTATAGGCGCCGTTCAGCGTAGCGACAGTCTGGAAGCCGTAGGTCGTGCCGGTGCCATCGAGGTCAACCTTCAGCGTGCTGGTATGGCCGACTTGCGTAATCTGAACAAAATCGGTCAGCGTATCGACCAGCGGGTCGTAGCCTGTCAGCAGGTCGCTGATGTCGATCTTATCCCCTTGTGCTACCCTGAAATCGGCAATCGTATCGGGCGTGGTGAAGGCGGTGTCGGCATGGAACACAAATGTATCTGCGCCAAGGCCGCCGGTCAAAATATCATGCCCCGCGCCGCCGTCCAAAATATCGTCGCCGCCAAGACCCGACATGCGGTTATTTGCACTATTGCCCGTAATTTCATTGGCGTAGTTGTTGCCGTTGCCGACGACGGCGGTAGAACCGTCGAGGAACAGATTTTCAAGGCCAAGGGCCAGCGTGTAGTTGACACTGCTGTGAACGGTGTCCCTGCCGCCAGCAAGCGTGTTGAGCTCGATCGCGCGGTCGCCGGTGCTGTCGATATAGTAAAGGTCGTTGCCATCGCCGCCTACCATGCGATCCGCGCCGACACCGCCATCCAGCGTGTCGTTGCCGCCGAGCGCTGTCAGCGTGTCGTTGCCGGCCAGGCCGTGGAATGTATCATCGCCGGTGGTGCCGATCATATTGTCTTTCAGCGCCGTGCCGGTGAAATCCGTCGTGGGAGTGCCGCCGCCAGAGCCACCAGTACCGCCCGTGCCATCGAAAAGCGTTTCAAGCTGCGCCAGCGTATAGGTGCCGTCGCTGAACTTGAAGGTTTCGATGCTGGTGAAGTCATCCGTACCGCCGAGGGTAGAGGAGCCAACAATGTCCGCAAGGTTGGTGAAATCGAACGTAAAATTATTGGAGACATCCGCAAAGACGACCGTGTCATTGCCACTGCCGCCATCGACCACGTCATTGCCGCCGCTGAGGTAAATGGTGTCGTTGCCGCCGTTACCCGCAATATGGTTCGCGGCTGCGTTATCATAGATGATATCGTTGCCGGCGCCGCCGTTGGCATTTTCAATCGTGACGTTATAAGCGATGGCAATGTTGTCGGTCAGACCGACCGAGCTGAAGTGGCCTGCGCGAATATCAATGGTCGCGCCCGCAGAAAGCGCGGAGCCGTCAAAGGTATCATTCCCGCCGGCATCCCAGATGGTATAAATATGGCCGGACTTCAGCGTGTAATTATCATCACCGGTCGCATAGGTCATGTTGGCGCCATACAAGGCCTGCAGCGCCGCGATATCATACAGCATGTATGTTTCGGGATAGGCGTTGCCGTAGTAAGGCGAGTTTGTATAGGACATGACGGTGAACTGCGTCGTGTCTTCCGCCGTCGGCAGCGCGCCCGGCGTTTCGAAACTGTGCTTGAGGCCAAGCCCGTGGCCGGTTTCATGGATCAGCGTCATAAAGTCGTACTGGCCCTTGCCGATATCGGCGTCGCTGAAATAAGTCGTGTTGCCCCAGACGTCGCCGCCGGCAGGGTCGGTGGCGGAGGGGTAATAGGTCCAGGCCTCGGCATCATTCGTCAAAACCGCCTGTCCGTAGCCCAGTTGCGTTTGCGAAACCGTGGTGACTTCATGGAAAGTAATATTGGTGAAGGAGCTGATCTGGTTCAGCACATCCACCGTCGCCGACTTCATGGCCGTCGTGAAGGTGCGGAAACCGTGCGTTTCGTAGTCGGACGATGTGTAATAGCTGGGCGCGGAGGTAAAGAACATGTAATTGAGCGTGAGACCGCTGCCGCTATTGGCCCATTGTGTACCGCTCTCGAGGTCCGAAACGTAGTACGGTTGTGTCATGCTGAATTCTCCCGACGATCCTTTTATGGTACATCATACATAGCGCTTTCGGGGAAATTTCCAGCGGCTTCGCCGGGTGTAATCGCATTTTAAAACAGAAGTATCAGGAAAAACGTCAAAAAGTTAAAATTCTATTACCAAGCTGTTAACCTGACCTTAAGCTAGGGTAGATAAAATCGGCTTCGCGAGATGAAAAGGGGAATGCCATGACCACCAATCCGGATTCGAAACAGCCTGCCGCCTGCGGCACTTGGGTATCACTGCTCAGCGCCGACTCAGTCACCGGCAGCAGCGTCGGCCTTGGCAATCTCTCCGCCGATGGTGAAACATTGTATTGGCAGGAATCACGCCCGAAGGAACAAGGCCGCTCCGCCCTTGTGCGCCGGACGCCGGATGGAAAAATTGAAGATGTGACACCGCCGCCCGTCAACGTTGCCAGCCGCGTGCATGAATATGGCGGTGGTGCTTATGCCGTGAATAACGGGCGCATCGTTTACAGCGAAAAAAGCGATGGATCCGTCTGGCTGGTGGACGGTGCAGCGCCGCCGCGGCAGATTGCAGCCGTGAAAGACTGCCGCTATGCCGATTTCCGTTTCATTCCCGGCTCCGACGATATTGTCTGCGTGCGCGAAGATCACCGCAACCGCCCGCCGACGGATCCTGAAGCCGCCATTGTGCGTCTTTCGACTAAAGGCGATGCTTCATTGAATGATGGCACCGTTTTGGTCAAAGGCTCCGATTTTCTCGCCAGTCCGCGCCCCTCGCCCGATGGCAAAACCCTCGCGTGGATTTCATGGCAGCATCCCGACATGCCTTGGGATGCAACGCAGCTGCAAGTGGCGGAATTATCCGTGAGCGGTTTGAAGAACACCGTCACTGTTGCCGGCGACAAGCAGCGCGAAGCCGTGGTGCAGCCCGACTGGTCGCCCAAGGGCGAGCTCTATTTCTGCACCGACCGCAGCAACTGGTGGAACCTCTACAAGCGCGATAGTGCTGGCACGGTTAACGCGGTTACAACCGAAACCGATGATGAAATCGGCGGCGCGCATTGGACCTTTGGCGGCAAATATTATGATTTCACCAGAGATGGCGGCATTGTCGCCGTCGTTTCCAAAGGCGGGAAATCAAGCGGTGTTACCGTGGAAAACGGCAAGCTGCGCGATCTCGGCCTGCCGCCGCTGGGGCAATGCCCTGTGCCGCTTGGCAAAGACCTTGCCAATATTGTCAGCGCATCCGATGCGCCGCCCAGCCTGCAGCTGAACGGCCAGGTTATCCGCGCGGCAGGCCCTGCCCTGCTGGAGCCGAAAAATATTTCATCGCCGGAGGAAATTTCCTTCCCCACCGCTGGCGGCGATACAGCGCATGCTTTTTATTATCCGCCTGTGAATGACAGCTTCAAGCCGCAAAACGGCGAGAAACCGCCGTTGATCGTGATGATCCACGGCGGCCCCACCTCCGCCGCCAGCACCGGTTTTTCGGCGGCGAAGCAATGGTGGACAACGCGCGGTTTTGCCGTGGTGGACGTCAACTATCGCGGCTCTACCGGCTATGGTCGCGATTACCGCCAGAAGCTCGATGGCAACTGGGGCGTGACGGATGTGGAAGACTGCGTCGCCGTCGTCAAGCACCTTGTGGCGGAAGGCAAGGTTGATGCCGACCGCGTTGCCATTCGCGGTGGCAGCGCCGGCGGCTTTACGGTGCTGGCGGCGCTCACCTCCAGCGATGTTTTCAAGGCAGGAGCAAGCCACTACGGCATCGGTGATCTAATGCTGCTGGCAGCCGAAACGCATAAGTTCGAGGCGCGATACATGGATCGCCTTGTCGGCCCGTTGCCGGAAACGGAAGCCATTTATAAAGAACGCTCCCCCATCAATCACCTCGACAAAATGGTCGCCGGGGCGATTTTCTTTCAAGGTCTCGATGATAAGGTCGTCCCGCCCTCCCAGGCGCAAACCATGGTGGATGCGATGCGGCAAAAAGGCCTACCGGTGGCGCATTACGAATTCGCCGGTGAAGGCCACGGCTTCCGCAAAGCGGAAACCGGCAAGCGCGTGCTGGAGCTGGAACTTGGCTTTTATGCCGACCTATTTGGTTTTGCCCCGCCCGGCCTCAGCGAAAAAGTTGAAATTTCACGGCCAGACAAAAAGCCCGCGCTGAAACAGGCTGGCAGCAAGCCCGCACCAAAGTAGCGTCGGCCTTAGTTGATTTCGTTGCCTACCTTGCGTACGCGCACGGGCTTGTCGATATTCACCTCGTTGCAAAGTGCTGCGGACGTAATCACATTCCAGCCCGCCATCAGGCGGATATAACCATCAAACCCCGCCGCGCGCGGCAGACGTATGGTCGGGAACGGGGTGTCGAAGGAGGAAAGCGCAATAACCTTGCAGCCGACGCCTGCTTGAAAAATCTGCTGGTATTTTTCGATTTCCGCGGCAAAAGGCTCGATCAGAACGACGGTTTCATAAGGCTTCATAACTTCTTCGATGCCATGCAGCGCATAGGTGCCTTCAAGATAATCGCTTTTCTGCCGTGCGATTTCATTCATCTTCAGGGTCAGCTCCTCCGCAACGCCATCATCCCGACCCGAAAAATAAACAATGCTGGCGCTGGCGATAGCATCAATTATTTCCTGCGGCAACTGCAGCGACAGCATGGCGGCCGCATGGTCGGCGGCTTTATTGATTTCCTTCCATTCTCCGCCCTGCAGCAATGCCTGAACCACCAGCGCCTGTTCGACGACGCTTTTGGATGCTGCAACTGCTTTTTCGGGGCCGCAGGTGAGGACGATGTTTTTATCCGTCATTGCCGTCAGCTTGCTGCCGGCATTCGCTGTGATGGCGTAGAGCGGCCGCGCCTTGCCAAGCGCCTCGCAAAAGCCAATGACTTCGCGCGTGCGGCCGCTATTGCTGAGGGCGAGAACGCTGAAACCGGCAAGGTTATATTCCGCGGCCTCCCGCGCGCCGGCGGTGAAAATTTCAACGGGAAAACCCGCTTGACGCGCAAGCGCGATGGCATTTTTCGCAGGGAAGATGCGGCTGGAGCCCTCACCCGTGATCAGCATCTTGCCAGAGGCACGGATAGCTGCCCCCCACGCCGCCACTTGGGCAGGGTCGAAACGGCGCATGATTTCCGGCGTTTCCCGCATTTCACTTAACAGGAACCAGGCTTTTTCCGCTGACATAAATTGCTCTCCTCAAAAAATCCGGCTTTGGCTATACTAGCCTATCTTTGTGGAACTTGCTAACGCCTCCAGCATCGAAAGCGCACCTATGAATATCTGCATCGTCTCACCCCATATCGATGACGCCGTGCTGTCTTGCGGCATTTACATCCAGCGGCGCGTGGCGGCGGGCGATAAGGTGATCGTGGCCGATATTTTTTCTGCAGGCACCAATTCTGACAACCGCAAGAAGGAAGAAATAGAGGCATTAAAAATTATCGGCGCGACAGGCTATTTCCTGGACGAGCTGGACGCGCCCGACCGCGACAGCCGTTACAAGTCGGTCAAGGAATTGTTCCTTGCCGATATGGATGGCAGTCAGGAAGCGGACATTGCCCGCGTGCAGCAGCGGCTGGAGGAATTTTTTGCGGCGCATAAAATTGACCTCGCCATTTTCCCGCTCGGCGCCGGAACGCATATCGATCACCGCATCGCCTTCGAAGCGGGCCGCCGCATCACAAAAACACCTGTCCGCTATTACGAGGACCGCCCCTATATCCTCTGGCCGGGCATTCTGCAGAGCCGTATGCAGCAAATCGGCAGCGATGCCAAACTGCCCGCTATATTACAGGATGATATGCGGCAGGCCTTGGAAAAATACCATTACCTGACGCATTTTATGCCGCCCGGCGCACACCGCGAAGAAACGCTGCCGCTGTACCTCGGCGCCCTCGCCCGCCCGTCGACGGGCATGCTGAAGGCGGCGAGCGAGGAGCTGGTGGCGACAGAAGCCGAGCTGCGTAAAATTTATGACAGCCTCCATGCCTATGAAAGCCAGATGAAGCTGATTTACGACAGCTATGACGGCTTTATCAAGGATAGCCTTGCCTATGAGCGCGTCGCCTCGGGCGCGGAAATATACCGTGAACGGTCGTGGAGTTTCTCTTGAGCAATTCACGCCAGAAAGCCGAAGAGTTTCTTGCCGTCGCGGCACAGTTCCAGCTGGGGTCGCTGCCGACGGAGCAGCGCCACCCGCTGACCTATGAGCTGGCGGAACTGTCACGGCAGAATATTCCCGCCGCGCTTAAAATTTTGAAAGACATTGACATCGGCACCGTACAGGCGGTGATCGACAAAGCGCCGGAGCTGCAAAAGCTCGAGACCGCCATCCGT
Source organism: Alphaproteobacteria bacterium (assembly GCA_038210695.1). Taxonomy (GTDB): domain Bacteria; phylum Pseudomonadota; class Alphaproteobacteria; order Micavibrionales; family UBA2020; genus JAPWJZ01. The sequence continues at coordinate 1,078 of JBBQWK010000067.1, read as the reverse complement.
GATACTTTCGCTGCCGGCAACCGGGTTTTCTTTTACGGCTGCGGTGCAACGGGCCGGCTGTCCCTCTCCATCGAATACATCTGGCGGCACATTCACCGTGGCGATAAAGCCGCGGATAAAGTCATGGGCTTTATGAGCGGCGGCGACCTTGCGCTTGTCCATTCCATTGAAAACTTCGAGGATCATCCTGAATTCGGCGCAAGGCAGCTGCGGGAAATCGGCTTTGGGCCGCATGACCTGCTTGTCAGCTGCACGGAAGGCGGCGAAACCCCTTCTGTCATCGGCGCGACGGAGGAAGCGGCGCGGCTGTCCTCCCGCAAGCCGTTCTTCCTTTACTGCAACCCGTCCGAAGCTCTGCATGAACAGGTGGAGCGTTCCCGCCTTGTACTGGAAAACCCGTGCATCGAGAAAATATGCCTTTTCGTGGGGCCTATGGCGCTGTCGGGTTCGACACGGCTGCAGGCCAGTACGGCGCTGATGCTGGGCGCGGGCGCAGCACTTTGCGCCAATGCGGCAATGCCCCTTGCCATGCAGAATCTGCTGGAATTTCTGCGCCGCACCGATATTTCCTTCCTGAAGGACTTTATCGAGGAAGAATCCCGAATTTATGATGCAGGCGATTTTGTGATTTACGAGACAGGTGAATACGGCATTACCATTCTGACCGATACGACGGAGCGCTCCCCCACCTTCTCCCTCCGCGCCTTTGAAAACCTGCAGGATGCGAAGCGGCCACCCGCCCTTTCCTACCTTTGCATGCCGCGCGCGGATACGGCGTTGGCCGCCTGGCAAAGCATTTTGCTGCGCAACCCCGTGACGATTGAATGGGAAGAACTGGAACCTGTTGCCGGCAAATACCGCCTGATGGGTTTTGATTTTTCAGGCGCTGCGCTGCAACGCCGTCACGACTACGTGAAGCCCGGCGCACTGCACCGCTTCCGCGTCGACCGCACGGGCGATGCGATGGAATTCTCTCTGAACGGCATTAGCCACAGCATTAACGTCGCGGGGCTGCACCCGCTGCTGGAGCATTTGTTCCTGAAGGTCATCATGAACATGCATTCGACGCTGGTCATGG
>JBBQWK010000066.1:0-7575 GCA_038210695.1 Alphaproteobacteria bacterium | reverse complement strand
CTTCCAGCAGCGTCAGAACCATCGCAGGGTTGTTATTTGCGACGGCAAGCCCGAGAGATGAATAGCGTTTGACTTGCGTGTCTTCAAAGCTCACAAAAAAGCCGTAGGGCGTGCCAGCAACGATGAAGGGCGCGTTCACATCCGCACCGGACTCGATCAAAACGCGCAAGGAACCTGCCTGCCCCGACATGACCGCGCGATGGACAGCGGGTTGCTCACCGCCCTGGTCCGCCTTGCCGGAGTCGATATAGGTTTTGAGAATATCTTCATAGCCTTTGTCGATAGATATGCGCAGCGGCGTATTGTGTTCGCGATCCGCCTTGTTTATCTGGCTGGAGAAGTCCGGCAGGGCGAGTAAAGTTTTCACCATCTCCAGCTGGCCGTTTTGCGTTGCCGTATGCAGCGCGGTTTCGCCATCCCTGTTTTTGGTGATGCCCATTTCCTTGCGGAGCGGCAAAAGCATGTTGAAGGATTCAACAGCGCCGGCGGCGATTGCGATTTGCAGCGGGGTATTGCCATGACGGTCGGTCTTCAGCAGCCAGTCTTTTGACTTCTTCAGGTAAGCGGCGATCGTCAGCGTATCGTTGCCGACGATGGCGTCCTGAAAGGCGCGCTTGGTGCGGAAGAGGGCCATGGTCGTGGGTCTGCCTGTTTGCTGTGGATATATCGGGATAACATAATCCCAAATCGCTGGCAAGCCGCCGGCGACTTATTAAGTCGCCCCTATACGTAGCCCATTGACTCGAGGTCCTGATGCTCCTATGACAAAGAATAATCAAAAAAGGAATTCATCATGGCGAACGACGAACAGCAGCCCCTGTCGGCTCAACTCAAAGCCCTGCGCGCTGAATTTGCCGAAGTGGCAGACCGCTCCAAAAAGGCGCTCGCCCAGATGGATACCGCCATTTTCAAGGCCGATATGGCCGAGCTGAAAGAAGCCAATAACAAGGTTCTGGACCAGTTTACCGTGCCCGGCAACCGTGCTTCCATCGCCGGCCATGACATCGTTATCCTGATCAATAAATCCAAGGACATGGGCGATGGCTACAACAGCCCCATCAGCGCCGCAATTGAAGCTGCCGCTAAAATGAGCGCGGCTGCAAATGGCAACGATGGCGTCGTGACCGCGGCACTTTATGATGCCGGCACCGCTAACCACCTGCGCCTGACGGATTCCGACCGCACCGACAAGGCCCGCGCCAAAACCGACAAGAACGACAAAAACCTGTTCGGCATCACCCGCGAAATCATGATTGCCAATACCTCCGACAAACCGGCGGCGCGCACCAAGCATTACGTCATCATCTCCGACGGCAATGCGACGGACAGCCTTGAGGCAACGGCGCAGCTGATCGAAACCACCTTGCGTCATAACCCGAAAGTGACCTTCGATTTCATCAATATCGGCACTGCTGCGGGCAATATCCCGACGCTGGCCGGCATGGTCAACGCCGCAGCGCCCGCACTTGCGCCTGCCGTACATCATGTCGAGAAATCGGAAGACCTTTGGAGCGCGCTGACAGCGGTTGTGAAGACCCGCCTTGGCCAAACACAGCCGTCACCGGTTGTAGAAGCACCCAAGGCTGTGGCAATTCCCGCCAGCAAAGATGGCGCTGCTCCTTCGCCCTAATATCTTCCTTTTGAGTACAACTCATTGAGAATAAATAGCATTTGCGGTTATTTGTTGCAGCGCGGAGCGATTCGCCGTAAATAGGGGCGCGGTACTATAAGACCTATCCCGCTGAATTTTCTTAATATTCTGTTAATCATTTGACAGCCTGCCCCTAGCGGCTAGGCTGAACATATTCCGTCGAAACAACCTTTGAGGAATTTAGTGAACTACGTATTGCAGAGGATCGATCCTCCCATCTTAACAATGTTAAGGGCTGACAATTCATACGTGAATGCAGCCTTTTTTTATCGCGCGAAAAGAGGGTTTTCCGAAAATAAGATTGTTGCTCCGATTTCTGTTGCAACGCATAAAGATTTTCCGTATAAAATACCCATAAATATATTAACAGAAAGTTAATAAAAGATTCCGACGTTACGACACTGACTTTAAAAACACTTAAAAACAGCGATCACAGAGGATCACTACAATGGCTGAAGCATCAACGGCACTCAAGAAGGCCCAGCAGATCACCGAAGAACTGACAGCGGCTACAAAACGTCGCACAAACACGACGACGCAGACCCAGACGACGACCCAGACCAACACCGATGACAAATTCTCCGACATCGAAACCAACACCTTCTACAAGATCATCTTCAACGAGAAGCTTGATCCGATGCAGAAAAAAGAAGCTGCAACCCAAGCGCTGACCTTCGCCGCTGACTCGACGAAAGAAGAGAACGCAACCCGCCTGAAGGAATTCACCGAATTCAAAAAATACCTGATGAACGAGCGCAAGCGCGTTGCCCAGGAAATCATCAAGATGACCGACACCGGCGCGTTCTCCGAACTGCAGGGCGTCATCGAAGAGCTGAACTCCGGCCTGCTCGAGTTCGACAACCGCATGACCCCGCTGACCGAAATCATCGATGCAGTCTACAAACTGCGTCTTGAAGGCGGCGACACGGTTCTTGGCGTCTTCAAAGAAATTAAAGAAGACCAGGCTGCTGAAGAACAGCGCAAAAAAGACCTCGCAGCGACCGAAAAGAAACTCGGCGACCTGCAAACGCAGATCACGTCGACGAACGGTGACCTCTCCGTTCTCAAGAACTCGAAGAGCGGCCAGTACCGCAAATTCTTCGGTCTCGGCGGCCTGAAAGACGACACCATCCGCCAGATCTCGGAAAAAGAAGCTCAACTTGCCAGCGTCAACGCAACTGTCACCGACACCGCGACGGAACTGGAAAAGCTGAAAGACCCCAACACGGCCCGCGCAACCGAATACGCGCAGTTCGCCGAACAGAAGTCCAAGCTGCGCGAGTTGCTTGACCTGACGTCCGAAGAGCACAAAACCCGCCAGAAAGAACTGGTCGGCGCGGCACAGGACTTCGTTAACAAGTCCGACTCCCGCGTTGGCGCCGTCCTCGACCACCTCGAGCAGATGAGCGGCCAGATCGAGAACCTGCATAACGTGAACACCGGCATGCAGTCGATCTACGCCATCGTGACCGAAGCATCGAAAGACGCCTCCGCCGGCAACCAGAAACTGCGCGACACCTACCAGCCGCCCGAAGGCGAAGCCGCCAAAACGGAATCGCCGATCTCGCAAATGCAGCGCGAGAGCAAGAAGCAGGCTGTTGAAGAGTACATCACCAACCTCGACTCCTCGACGGTAGATACCTTCAAGACCTACTCCGACCTCACCTCGCAAGCCGTCCGCATCAAGCAGATGGGCGACGCGAACCGCGACCAGGTTGCGAAAACTGCGGAACTGCACTCCTCCGGTATCGCCGGTGTGGCTGACCGTCTCTCGACCGTTCTGCAAGCTGTCTCGGCAGCCGCGCTGAACGAATCGACGGAAGCAGCCCGCCAGTCGATCTCGACCATGACCGACAAGACCAACGCCGTCGCCATGAAAGAGTCGATCCGCACCGCAATGGGCATCAAAGAAGCTGCCGTCGGCCTTAACAAAGCCGTCGACGACCTCGCTGCCTACGGCGAAGTTCTCCGTACCTCTTCGCAAATCGCGAAAGAAGGCATGGCTGAAGTCAAGTCCGGCCTCGCGAACGTCGAAGGTATCATCAAGCAAACCCGCAAAGACCTGCAGGACGCATACGCGGCCCCCGCAGACGTCAGCGGCAGCGCGGTTACGACCCCTGCAAACCAGGACGAGAAAAAAGTCGAAGCTCCGAAACCCGGCGAGAAGAAGAACCCCTTCGCCCAGTTCGGCTCCTAAAAAATACGTCATCCCGGGTGCGGCATTATCGCCGCACCCGGAAATGACGGCACTATAAAAAGACGATAAAAATCGCACAAACGAAAATTCTCGCCGCGCGATAACGCGCGAGGTGTAACAGAGGGACAAAGATTATGGCTGATGAAAACAAACAACAGGTCGCGGCAATGCTCGGCCCCAACAGCGACTACCTGATCCGCGGATCCGATTACCTCGCTCAGAACCCCGATTTCAAACTCGTCGGCCGCGATACGGAGCTGAAAGAAGTCTCCAACGTGCTGATGCGCAAAGACGCAAACAACCTGCTGTTGAACGGCCTTGCCGGCGTCGGCGTCTCCTCGGTGGTCCTTGGCCTCCAGGCTTCCAAAGACGACACATCGACCCCCTTCGACATCATCAGCAAGCGTTTCTACTGGCTTGATACCGACGCCCTGTTTTCCTCGGGCGACGGCGCAAAAATCAACGAAGCCTTCCAGAAAACCCTCGCGACGCTGAAGCGCGCGCCGGATACCGTGCTGGTCATCGAAGACACCCGCGGCTTCCTGGATGGCTGCCGCAACAACGGCGTCACCAACCTTGTCAACGCGCTGATGCGCGAACTGCGCAGCCCGGACCTGCAGGCAATCTTCCAGACCCGCGACAGCGACCTGTCCGAAGTTCTGAAAGCGCACTCTGACCTCCGCGATGAATTCACGCTGATGGAAATCAAGGAACCGACCAAGCCGGTTCTGGCCGAAATCGCCGTTGAAGGCGCAAAACAGCTGGAAAAATACCACGGCATTAAAATCAATGCTGAAGCTGTCACCAGCGCGACCGAGCTGACCAACAAGTACTTCATTAAAGAACTCGAAAGCGCACAGCCGAACCGTACCTTCATGCTGCTCGAAGGCGCGCTGACGGCTCTCCGCCACAAAGCCCACACGAACCCGATCGAACTCGACACGCTGAAAGAGCGCGCTGCCAACATTGACGCGACCCTCGCCGGCAAGCCGACCACGGCTGAATTCGCCGGCAAGTCGAAAGGCGAGCTGGAAGCCCTCAAAGTCGAGACCGCGGCTGAAATCGCCGATGTTTCCTCCACCTGGGAAGAGCGCCAGAAGAAGCTGCGCGCCCTGTACAAAGACCAGCGCGACGGCGAAGAAGGCATCCGCGACATCGATGCCGAACTGGAAAAAGAACGCCAGAAGCAGGAAGCTGCCTCGAAACAGCTGGAGGCTGACAAAGCCGCCGGCAAAGAATCTGCAGCTGAAACCTCCAGCCGCGGCCTTGCTTTCAAAATCAACAAAGGCGGTTTTGACAACAGCAACGAGCGCGCGCTGAAAGAAAAACGCGGCCAGTGGCAGACGCTTGTTGATGCCAACCGCAAGGAATTCCAGGCCCTGACCGCCGAAGTCGACGCGAAAGTCGAACTGAAAGCAGAACATGTACTGGCCGAATTCAGCCGCCTTTCCGGCGTTCCCGTCAGCCGCCTTGGCCAGGACGAGACGACCAAGCTGCTGAACCTCGAAAGCACTTTGAAAAAACGCGTCTTCGGTCAGGACGATCCCGTGCAGGCCGTTGCGAAATCCGTACGCCGCGGCCGTACCGGCATGAAAAAAGCCAACAAGCCCATCGGCTCCTTCCTCTTCCTTGGCCCTTCGGGCGTTGGCAAGACGGAACTGGCGAAAGCGCTGGCTGAAACTCTGTTCGGCGATGAAACATCCCTTAAAACCTACAACATGTCCGAGTATCAGGAAAAACACTCCGTCTCGACCCTGATCGGCGCGCCTCCCGGTTATGAAGGCTACGCCGACGGCGGCCTGCTGACCAACAACATGCGCCGCCAGCCTTACGTCGTGAACGTCTTTGACGAGATCGAAAAAGGCCACAAGGACGTGTATGACCTCTTCCTGCAAATTCTGGACGAGGGCAAGCTGAACGACCGCCGCGGCCTGACCGCATCCTTCGCCAACTCCATCAACGTCATGACTTCCAACATCGGCGCTGAATTCTTCCTCCGCGACGATCTGACGTTTGACCAGGCGAAAGCTGAAGCGATGAAAGTGCTGTGGAACCCGGACAAGGAAAACGGCGGCTCCGGCTACCGGCCTGAGTTCCTGAACCGCTTCACCGGCATCTTCTGCTTCAACCGCCTTGGCCAGCCGGAGATCATGATGATCGCCGACAAGACCTTTAAGGAGATCAACGGCTGGATCGCCGACAAAGGCCTGACCGTTGATATGGACCCGAAACAGAAAGCCGATATGTGCCAGAACGAATATGTGCCGCGCGGCGGCGCCCGTTCGATTATGAAGTTCATCGAGAACAACATTACTTCTGATATCTCGGATGAAATTCTGCGCAACCCCGAAGACAGCGGCACCCTGAAAGTGTCGTATGACAAGGATACGCGCAACACCAAGATCGAGCTGATCAAAAAAGGCCAGGAAGCGGCGAAACCCGCCAACGAAAACGCGGTCAGCGCGACCGCAGCCTTCAAAGCGACGCAGTAAGCAAGGGAGTTATCAACGATGGCTGAGAATTCAAAAATCGACCAGCTTCTCGCGCAGGCCCGCCTGCTGAAGGAGCAATCCGGCAAGCCGGCAAACCAGAATGCGGCGAAAGCAGCGGCCAAGGCTGATCAGGGCGGGCTGAAAGGTGACTCTGTCATCGTTGACACCCTCAACGACGTCAAGGCCATCCGCGCAACCGCTGACGAGGTCAAAGGCGGCCTTAATTTCTTCAAGCAGTTCGGCCTGACGGTGTTTGAAAAGACCCGCAACAGCTGGGTTGGTAAGGCTTACGGCTGGCTTTTCAACAAAGTCACCATGAAGAAAGACAAGGAAACCGGCCAGAAATACCGCTCCAAAAAACGCGCTGGCGCGATGATCCTCTCGACCATCTTCCTCGCATCCGCGGCACTTCCCCTTGGCATCGGCGGCCCGGCCCGTTCGGTCATCGGCGCAGTGACGGAGCCGATCTACGACGGCGCCCGCATGACGACGATGATGCATACCGACATCATGTACCTGAACGACCAGCACTTGGCGAACCATGCCGATAACATCTGGGTCGTGAAGGGCACGCGCGAAAAAGGCGCTGGCGTTGACGAGGCGATCCTCTTCACCGTCAAGCCGAGCCTTGCGCATGACGTCTGGAACATGGCTGTTAAAGGCCACCCGTTCTTCATCCCCGATCAGGTCGTTGCGCCCGTCGCCCCCGGCAACACGCAAGCCTACAAAGTGACTTCCTACGGCGTCCGCTGGCGCTTGGCCAATTGGCTGCAGGCGTACCCTGTCATGCTGGATGCCCAGCCGGTAACGCCGGCGCAGGCCACTGCCTTCAACGAAGCTGCCGTGAAAGCCGCAGCCGAGCACAAAGGCCCGAGCGCGCTTGAAATCGCTCTTGGCGCCGGTGGTGTGGCTGCAGCAGCAGGCGCTGGCGTCTATGCCTACCGCCGCCGCAAAAACGTCGCCGACAAACCCGCCCCGAAAGCGGAAGTTGGCGCAGCGCCGAAGCCGTAACGGATTGATATACCAATACTAACCTTGCTAACTACAAAGGCCGCCTCCTTCATCTGGGGCGGCCTTTTTCTCTGCTGTATTCATTCGTCGTTTTGCGCTACAAATTGGGGCAGGGGAATGAATATGCATATTGGCTGCAAGCACGACCATTCTGGAGAACAACCCGCAGGCGGCGGGCAGCCCCATGCGCATGATCATCAAGAGCATGATCACAAAGACCACGA
>JBBQWK010000065.1:0-7689 GCA_038210695.1 Alphaproteobacteria bacterium | reverse complement strand
TTCGGCAGCTTCGTTATGCAGGACAACTTCGTCATTGGTATTATCGTCTTTGCCATTTTGACCATCGTCAACTTCGTCGTCATTACCAAGGGCGCAGGCCGCATCGCGGAAGTCGCGGCGCGTTTCAGTTTGGACGCCATGCCCGGCAAGCAGATGGCGATTGACGCCGATTTGTCCGCCGGCCTCATTGACGAAAAGGAAGCCAAATACAAACGCTCGCAGCTGGAGCAGGAAAGCACCTTCTTCGGCTCCATGGACGGTGCGGCGAAATTCGTGCGCGGCGATGCTATCGCAGGCCTGCTCATCGTCTTCATCAACATCATCGCCGGCATGATCATCGGCATGGTGCAGCGCGATCTGTCGTTCGATGACGCCTCGCACCTTTATACCCACCTCACCATCGGTGACGGCCTCGTCACGCAAATTCCGGCGCTGATCGTTTCTATCGCCTCCGGTATGCTGGTGTCCAAGGGCGGCATTCAGGGCTCGACCGAAAAGGCGCTGTTCAACCAGCTGTCAAAATACCCGCAAGCCATGATCATGAGCTCGATACTGATGATCATGCTGGCGCTTATCCCCGGCATTCCCGCCTTTCCCTTTATGCTGATGGGCGGCATCGCCGGCTTTTTCGGCTACCAGACATTAAAAACCCGCAAGACCCTCGAAGTCGCCAAGGTCGAAGCCGACAAGCAGCTGGCAATTAAAGCGCCCGTGGCGGAAGAGCCGATTTCCAAAGCCCTCGCCATCGACAATATCCGCGTCGAACTCGGCTATGGCCTGCTGCCCCTCGTCAACAACCCCGACAAGGGCCGGTTGACGGAACAAATCAAGGGCCTCCGCCGCCAGCTGGCAGAGGATATGGGCTTCATCCTGCCCTCCGTCCGCATTCAGGATAACCTGCAACTGCCCGCCAATACTTACGTCGTCCGCATCAAGGAAATTGACGCCGGCAAGGGCGACATCCGCCCCGAAATGCTGCTCTGCATGAACCCGTCCGGCGACCGCATCGAACTGCCGGGCGAGACGACACGGGAGCCGACCTTCGGCCTGCCCGCCATGTGGATCAACCCCGACTACCGCGAGGAAGCCCACTTCAAAGGCTATACCGTGGTTGACCCCGCGACTGTCATCACCACGCATATCACCGAGATCATCAAGGACAATATGTCCGACCTGCTCTCTTATGCAGAAACGCAGAAGCTGCTGGACGAATTGCCGAAGTCGCACCAGAAACTGGTGGCGGATGTGCTGCCGTCAAAAATCACCGTCACCGGCCTGCAGCGCGTGCTGCAGAACCTCGTCTCCGAGCGCGTCTCCATCCGCGACCTGCCGACGATACTTGAGGGCGTTGCCGAAGCGACGGGCTTTACCTCCAACATCACCATGATTACCGAACATGTCCGCGCCCGCCTTGCGCGGCAGATTTGCGACCAGCATTCCAACAACGCCGGCATCCTGCCGCTCGTTACGCTGTCCGGAGAATGGGAACAGTCGTTTGCCGAGGCGCTTGTCGGCCCCGGCGAGGAAAAACAGCTGGCTATGCCGCCGACGCGCCTGCAGCAGTTCATCCAGTCCGTCCGCGCGATTTACGAGGACATGGCAATGAAAGGCGAAAGCCCGGTTCTGCTGACCAGCCCCAGCATCCGCCCCTATGTGCGCTCCATCATCGAGCGGTTCCGCCCGCAGACGATTGTGATGTCGCAGAATGAAATTCATCCCCGCGCGAAGATCCGCACCTTCGCCCAGATTACGTGATAGAGAGCCATGCGCCTTAAAACTTTCCAGGCCAAGACCATGAGCGACGCGATGCGCCAGATCAAGGACGCGCTTGGCGATGACGCCATTATCGTCAGCTCCAAGGACAGCCCCGGCGGCTGGATCCGCGTGACAGCGGCGGTCGATGAAGAATTTGCAGCCGCGCCGGTTTTTGAAAAGCCCATCTTCACCAAAACGCCGATGCCCTCGCCGAAACGCGCTGTCGAAAAGCCGGTTGAAAAACCTATCGAAAGACAAACGCCGGCGCAGGATTTGAAGGCCTATGCGCAAAAAGTAAAACAGGCCGCTTCCGCACCCATCGGCGATTTCGACGAAGAAGACATCGTCGAGATGATCATGGACCTGATGCTGAAGCATCGCGTACCTGCCAGCACATCGGAAAAGATTGTCAGCGCCGCGACGGTACAGGCAGGCCGCGACCCGCGCCGCACCCTGACCAAATCGCTGGAGCGCGTGTTTGATTTCGCGCCTGTGGCGCAGCGGCAGGCAGAACCTATCCTGCTCGTCGGCCCGCCCGGTGCGGGAAAAACGCTGATGACGGCAAAGCTTGCAACGCGCGCCGTGATGGCAGGGCATATGCCCGCCGTGATTACGACGGATATTGCCCGTGCCGGCGGCATCGAGCAGCTTTCCGCCTTCCTCGATATTCTCGAATTACCGCTGCTGCAGGCGGAAGACGGAAAATCGCTCAAAGCCGTGCTGACGAAAGCGGCGGATGCGCCGCTGATCATCATCGATACCGGCGGCCTCAACCCCTTCGATCCGAATGAAATGAAAACGCTGGCGAAACTGATCGCCGTCGACACCATGGATACCGCCCTTGTGCTGCCCGCCGGTATTGATGCCGAGGAAAGCGCGGAGATGGCGATGACGTTTGAAATTCTGGGCGTCAAGCGCATCATCCCGACGCGGCTTGATTTCGCCCGCCGCATCGGCGGCATTTTGAGCGCTGCGGACCGCGGCGGCCTTGCCTTCGGGCAGGCGAGCCATACGCCGCAAGTCGCAAACGGCATTCTTGATGTCACCGCCGCCAGCCTTGCCGAATTTTTGATGCCCGTTGTCCCGACCGGAACAGCAGGGAAGAAAAGGTAGATCGCCATGACCATTAAAACGCAAAAACCACCCGTTAAAACCGGCGGAGCCGCGCCAGCGCAGCGGCTTTTCGCCGTTGCTTCCGGCAAAGGCGGGGTCGGCAAGACATGGTTTTCCATTTCACTTTCAACAGCGCTCGCCAAGCAGGGCAAAAAAGTTTTGCTGTTTGACGGTGACTTGGGGCTCGCCAACGTCGATGTGCAGCTGGGCCTCATGGCCAAGCGCGACATTACCGATGTGGTCGAGGGTAATGTTTCCATGGAACATGCGATTGAACATTATGAAGTCGGCGGGTTTGACGTTGTCGCCGGACGCTCCGGCGCAGGATCCCTCGCCGCGCTGCCGCCGCCGCGCCTTGCGGAAGTGATTGAGCAAATCCGCGGGTTGCTTGGCAAATACGACGCCATCATCATCGACCTTGGCGCGGGCATTGACCGCACCGTGCGCTTTATGGCCGCCGCCGCCGACACGACATTTGTGGTGACGACGGACGAGCCGACGGCACTGACCGATGCTTACGCCTTTATCAAGCTCAGCCATGCGGCAGGGCATAGCGATAACCTGCAGATTGTGGTCAACATGACCGGCAGCGCGAAAGAGGGCGAAGGCACCTACGCCACCATTTTGAAGGCCTGCAAAAACTTCCTCAAAATTTCCCCGCCGCTGCTTGGCACGATCCGTCAGGACAAGCGCGTGCGTGATGCCATTCGCGCGCAAACGCCGTATCTGACGCGTTACCCCAACACGGAAACGGCAGAAGACGTCGAAAAAATCGCAGCCAAAGTGGTTGCCGAAATTCTGGCCTGAACATGAAGGGCGGCGGGCTTTGAGCGATTCAAAAATCACGCCCGTCTCCAGCTCATCCGTCAGCGCGCCCAGCGCCGGCACCACTGCCACGCCCATCACACAGCGCACGGGCGGCCTTGCAGAAGCGCTGCTAAACGCCGCTCCCGTCAAAGACGCGCCGCCGGAATACCGCAACGCGGTGGATGGCTTAAGAGTCGAGGGCCGCGTTGTTTCCAGCAATCCGCAGACGGGCGATGTACGCATTGCAACGCCCGCAGGGGACATCACCATCCAGTCCAAAACGCCGCTACCGCCGGATGCCGCTGTCTCGGTCGAGCTGTTCATGCGGTCTAAGCAGGAACTGGCCAATGTGGCACTGCTGCGCCCGCCCGCACCGCGCCAGACGCCCGATAACGTTTCATCACCGCCGCCCGCCCGCCAGCTGGCCCCGCCGCCGCAACCGCCGCTGAAACCCGGCGATGCTGTCATCGCCATCCGCGTGCCGGATGAAACACCGCCGGAGCCGCAGGAAGCCGTGCCCGCAGGCGCGCTTGCCCGCGCCGCAACAATCATCGAGAATCTCGGCCCCGCAGATGTCGTGACCCTGCCGCAGCCGCTGCCGTTAAGCGGCGCGGCGCTGGCGAAACTGGCGATGGCCCCCGATATTTCAACCGCGTTGCAGAGCCTGCCGCCGGAGCAGCAGAAAGCCATTCTGGATTACCTCAGCCGTCCGGATGTTGCGGCGAAACTGCAGAACCTGCTGCCGCCGCTGGTGCTATCGCGCACCGCGCCCGTTGCCCCTTCTGTTCCCGCCACACAAGCGCCGCCGGAAGTGATTGATTCCAATACGCTGGATATTGTCAAAGCGCAGGCGGAAGCGAAAATGTCGCTGACACCCGCCGCCGATGCGCCGAAGGCCGCACCATCACCGCTTGGCGCGCTGCGCGGCTTGCTGCCTTTGGTGGAAAGCATGCAATCGCAAGGCGCAGGCGGACTTGCGCCGCGCATGGCTGCACCGCCGCAGAGCGGCAACCCCTTTGCCAGCCAGATGCCGGATAACGTCTATCAGCTGAAAATTATTTCCATTACCCCGCCCGTCGCAGCGCCGGTGCAAAATGCAAGGCCAAGCCTGACGCCGGAAATTATGCCGGCGCAAAACATGAACCAGCTGGCGGGCGAAGTTGAATCCATCACCCCCAACGGCTTTCCGGTCGTGCGCGTTGGCGGTGATTTATATATTCTCAAGAACACCGGACCCCTGCCCGTCGGCACGAAGCTGGTTTTTTCCGCCAGTGAACTGTCGCCGCGCGAGGTCATGGACAGCCTGACGCCCTCCACCTGGGGCAGCTTCAAGGGCGATGCCGCGAAATTCCAGCCCCTGCTGGACGGCCAATGGCCGGCGCTGCAGGACGCGCTGCAAAATCTGGGCGCGACGGATGCGGCGGCGGCCCTCCGCAACACAATTCCCGACGCCTCGCCGAAGCTGGTGCCGGCGGCGATGTTTTTCCTTGCCGCGCTGCGTCTTGGCGATATTGAAAACTGGATCGGCGCGCCCGCGCTGAAAGCTTTAAAAGATGGCGGCAAGCAGGCGCTGGTCGACAAACTGACGGGTGATTTTGCGCGCATTGCCGCGCAGTCGAAAGAAACCATCGCCGGTGACTGGCGCGCTATTTCGCTGCCGTTCCTGAATGACGAGCAATTAAGCCAGATCCAGCTGTTCCTGCGCCGCCAGCAACACGATCAGGACGGGCAGAAGACCGGCGGCGATGACAAAACAGCCACGACTCGTTTTGTCCTCAACGTCAACCTGTCGCGCATGGGGGCGATGCAGCTGGACGGGCTGATGCAGAAAAAACGGCTCGATATTATTTTGCGCAGTCAGGAAGCGCTGGCCTTCAGCGTGCGGCAGGACCTGATGCAAAACTACGCCAAGGGATTGGCACAGACAGGATTAGAGGGCGGCATCAGCTTCCAGACGAAGGCGCAGAACTGGGTGACGATTGAGCTGCCGTCGCAGGGCGCAACGGTATAAGCGCTATTCTTCCGATTTCTTGCGGCTGAAGCCTTCAAGGGCAATCGCATCAAAATTGGCGTTTTCACGCACCAGCAGTTCTTCACGCTCCAGCCGGTCGCGCTCTTCTTGGGTCATTTCGTATTTCTTCAGCTCGCTAAAGGTTTCCATGAGGGATTCCTTGGCGGCGTCAATTTTCTTTTCAAGCGCGCGCGCGGCCTTGTCCAGCTCTTCCCTGCGTTTCTGCACCTTTTCGGCGTAAAGCGGAAAAGTAAAATGAATATCATCCAGTCCGGATGCCGCCGCCTTTTCGCGGTCGAATTCCTGCTCGAGCGCGAGGCGCTGGTTTTCCAGCAGCGACATTTCGGTATAGAGCGACGATAAAACGCGGCGTTTTTCATCCAGTTCATGTTTATGCAGGCGGATGAGGACGGAAAGGTCAGCCATGCGCTATGCCTGCGTCACTTCTTTTTCATGTATTCGGAGGGGGACATTTTCGGCTCCGGCGGCGCGGGCATGCCGAGCACCTGCGCCAGCTGGCGGTAGCCTTCCGCCATGGATGTTTTTTCCGTCGGCCGCTGCGCCAGAAACGCCTCGATCTTCGGGTAGACCAAAATTGCCTCGTCGACTTTCGGGTCGGCGCCCTTGCGGTAGGCACCAAGGCGGATCAGCTCCGCCATATCTTCATAGGTCGACATAATTTCACGCCCGCGCTTGACCAGATCCGCCTGTTCGGGCGACAGGCAGCGCGGCATGGAGCGCGAAATGCTGCGCAGAATATTAATGGCGGGGTAGCGCCCGCGGTCGGCAATCGCCCGCTCCAGCACCACGTGACCATCGATGATACCGCGCACAGCGTCGGAAATCGGCTCGTTATGGTCGTCCCCTTCGACGAGGACGGAGAAATAGGCGGTGATATCGCCCTTGCCTTTCACGCCGGGACCGGCGCGCTCCAGCAATTTGGCCAGTTCCGAAAATGTTGTGGGCGGATAGCCCTTGGATGTTGGCGGCTCCCCTGCCGACAGGCCGATTTCGCGCTGCGCCATGGCAAAGCGGGTGACGCTGTCCATCATGCACAACACTTGTTTGTTCTGGTCGCGGAAATATTCGGCAACGGCGAGCGTCAGATACGCCGCCTGCCGGCGCATGAGCGGTGATTCATCGGATGTTGAAACAATCACAACGCTGCGCGCCAGACCTTCGGTGCCAAGGTCGTCTTCAAGGAATTCCTGCACCTCGCGCCCGCGCTCGCCAATCAGGCCGATGACGGAAACTTCGGCTTCGGTATAGCGCGCCAGCATCGACATCATGACGGATTTGCCGACGCCGGAGCCCGCGAAGATGCCCATGCGCTGCCCGCGCGTGGTGGAGAGAAAACAATTGATGGCGCGAACGCCAAGGTCAAGCTTGTCGCCAAGGCGTTTGCGGTCGTGTGCTGCGGGCGGGCGGTTGCGCAGCAGCATATGTTCTTCGCCTTGCAGCAGCGGGCCCTTGCCATCGATCGGTTCGCCGAAGGCGTTGATGACGCGGCCGAGCCAGCTCATGCTGGGATAAACCGCAGGTTGTGCCGGCACCACTTCCGCGCGGCAGCCAAGGCCGACACGATCGAGTGGGCGGAACGGCATGACGAGCGCATGGCCTTCGCGGAAGCCGACGACTTCGCAAGGCACGGGCTCTGCGCCCTTGGGCGTTAGATTGCAGCGGTCGCCTATGGCGAGTTCTTTTTCAACGCCGCCGATTTCCACCAGCATGCCGAGGATTTTGGTGACGCGGCCGAAAAGCTGGTAATCGGCCAGCTCGCCGACACTTTCGGTTAAGTTTTCGATAAAATGATGGCCTGAAGTCATGCCCGAAACCCCGCTTCCGGATGTATTATCGCATATTTAGCCCAAAAGAATGAACGGGTTTTTGCTTTGAAATAATTCGGGTTTTTTGCAACTTACCCCCTTGCCGGCAACTAATTTTAATCTTTATTAACATTCATGGTATACTCTAAGGGTGAGTTAAAGACTGATTCAGCTACC